>DAOTYK010000351.1:0-14867 GCA_034434855.1 Thermomicrobium sp. | reverse complement strand
CGCGGAACGCTGACTGAATGGTAGCCGACGGGACGGACCGCAACCGACTGAGGCATCGTCGCGCTTCGTCTCAGCCCAACTCGGTCCCTCGGCGTCCTCGGCTCTCCGTGGCCGGGTTCGGCTCGTGTCCATGACTCATCTCGACCACTCGTTGAGATGAGCCAAAGATGCCAGCATCAGCGCGCGGACGACTCGCTGCTCTCACCCTCAGGAGCAGCTCACGGTCCGGAGTCCATCAGCGAAGACGGTCAGCGCGCGCTCGAGTTGCTCCCAGCTGATGGTGAGCGGCGGCTGGAAGCGGACCACGTTCCCCTCTTGCCCGCCGACCCCGATCAGGACCCCGTGTTCGCGGCAATAGGCGCGCAGAGCGGCGGCCTGCTTGGCCGCTGGCTGTTTCGTCCGGCGATCACTGACCAATTCCACACCGATCATCAGCCCGAGTCCACGCACATCGCCGATCAGGGTGTGCTCGGCCGCGAGTTCGCGGAGCTGAGCCATCACCTGCTCACCCTTGCGCGCGGCCTGACCGGGCAGGTCTTCTTCCAGCATGACCTCGATGTTGGCGAGCGCCGCCGCGCAGGAAACAGGATTGCCGCCGAAGGTCGAGAGGTGCTCGCCGGGTTGGAAGGCATCGGCGATCTCGGCGCGAGCGATGCAGGCCGAGAGCGGGAAGCCATCGGCGATCCCCTTGGCCATGACCATGATGTCCGGCTCGACGCCGTAATGCTCGATGGCGAAGAGCTTGCCGGACCGACCGAAGCCGCTTTGCACCTCGTCGACGATGAACAAGATACCGTAGCGATCGAGCACCTCTTTGACGTAGCGGAAGTAGTTAGCTGGTGGCACGATGATGCCACCTTCGCCCAGCACCGGCTCGGCGATGAAGGCGGCGACGTTTCCAGACGTTTGGTACTTGATCGCCCACTCGAGCATTTCGGCGCAGCGCTGGGCGAGGACCTCCGGATCGTCGGTACCGAAGGGGTTGCGGTAGAGGTAGGGTGCTGGAGCGAACGCGACGCCCGGTAGATACGGCCCCCCGCGCTTCTTGCGCTGCATGTTGCCGGTGATCGAGAGCGTGCCGACCGTCCGACCGTGGAAGGAGTGGGTGAGCGCGATGAACTCGTTGCGTCCCGTGTAAGCCTTGGCCATGCGGAGCGCCGTCTCGATCCCTTCGGCACCGCTGTTACCGAAGAAGGTTTTCTTGAGTGCACCCGGCGTGATTTGGGCGAGCCGCTCGGCGAGATCGGCAACCACCGGCACGTGATAGACGTAGCTGGCGGCATGCACCAGCTTGTCGGCCTGCGCTTTAGCTGCGGCCACGACTTTGGGATGGCAATGACCAGCGTTGGTGACGGCGATTCCAGCAAAGCAGTCGATATATTCGCGTCCCGCGCTGTCGATGATGGTGGCACCGCTCGCTCGCTCCACCACAACCGGCTCTACCGCGGCCACGAAGCTGGTGCAGACGTACTCGCGATACTTCTCGATCGTTTCCATCGGCAGCCCCCCTCGGTTTCCGGATCCGAACCGGCAAACACTTTCCTGTTCGCTCGACTCATTCTACCTGACCGGCTCAGCTACTCTTCAACCGAACCGTCCCATGGTAGCATCGTCGAAGCGTGGGGGAGCAGATGGCAGCAGCGCATCGCGGACAACCGGTTGGGAGGGAGCGAGGGGGAGTCCTCTACTCGTTGCGAACGTACCCAGGGTTCCGGCTCTTGTTCGGGACGACCCTGACGACGAACGCTGCCTTCTGGATGTGGTCGCTTTTGATCGGCTGGCTCGCTCTGGTGCTCACCGATTCCCCTTTCTTCGTCGGCTTGACCGGTTTTCTCAACGGGATACCGATGCTCCTGGTCAGCCTGCCGGCGGGAGTGTTGATCGACCGTCTGGATCGCCGGCTGGTGTTGGTCGCCGCGCAAGCCGTCGTCGCACTGGTCACCGTTGGACTCGTCCTGCTCCTCTGGCTGGAGCGGTTGGAGCCATGGCAGTTGCTCCTGGCAGCATTCTTGTCGGGATCCGGGATGGCCGTCGTCTTCGCCACGAGGAGCGCGCTCGTCGCCAATCTGGTGGGACGCGAGGCTTTGGCCAACGCTGTGGCATTGATCGCGATGGCGCAGAATGCGCCCCGCATCGTCGGCCCGGCACTGGCTGGGCCGCTCGTCAGCGCTTTCGGATTGACGGGAGCCTTCGCGGTCTGCGCGCTGTTTCAGGTTGCGTCGGTCGGTATCACGTGGCGCTTGCCAGCAGTGCGACCCGCGGGAAACCGGTCGCCGTTTTGGGGGGCTTTCGTCGAGGGTCTGGTGACGGTCTGGCGTCGCGAACAGCTCCTCGCCCTGATGGCGCTGGCGACCTTACCGACGCTGCTCATCTTTCCTTATATGAATCTCTTGCCGGTTTTCGCGCGGGACGAGCTCGGGTTAGGGGCGACCGGGCTGGGCGTGCTGATGGCGCTGAACGGGCTCGGTGCGGTCATCGGATCGGTCGCGGTCGCCGCTCGGCGGGAGTGGGGGGAATCGCCGCGTGTGCTCGTGGCGACGGTGCTGCTCTTCGCGGCAGCGGTGTTCGCCTTTGCGCAGACGAGCGTGCCCTGGCTGGCAGCGGCGTTCCTCTCGATGGCCGGGGTGATGGGGGCAGTCTACATGGCGACGACGAATACGTTGCTCCAGTTGGCCGTGGAGGACAATATTCGTGGTCGTGTGCTGAGTGTCTATCTGTTGACCTGGGGGCTGCTGCCGATCGGGACGTTGCCGGCGGGAGCGGTCGCTGATCGTTGGGGTGCACCGTTGGCGGTGAGCCTGCTCGTGGTGCTGGCGGTTGTCGCGATCGGCGGGGTGGCGCTTCGCTTTCCGCTGCTTCGCCGAGCGTCGCTCGTTTCCGAGCAGCGTTTTTCGGCCGGCACTGGCCGGTCGTGAGGGTACCGAGCGATGCGGTGGGTGATTCCTCGCCCGTGGGTGGTACGTCAGCCGGCGCTGCGTGCGGTGCTGGGCTTGACACTGCTCGCTGGCTTGGTGACTGGGGTCGTCGTCCCGTTTCTCTCCTTGGTGGCGCGCGAGAAAGGAGCCTCCTACGGGGAAGTCGGCCTCATGGCATCCGGCTTCCTCTTGGCACAACTCGCGTTTCAGTTTCCGGCCGGGGCGCTGGCCGACCGAATCGGGCGAGCCAAACCGGTGGCCGTTGGTTTAGTGATCGAGGGACTGGCCACAGCCGGTTTTGCGGTCGTCGAGACGCCGGCGCTGTTCATCGCCTTGCGCATCCTGCAGGGTGTGGGTCTCGCACTGATCTATCCGGCGGTCCGGGCGCTCATCGCCGACCTGACGCCGTTGGAGCGGCGAGGGGAGGCGTACGCGGCCTTCTGGGGCGTCCTGAACGTCGGATGGCTGCTCGGGCCGGCTGTCGGCGGGCTCTTGGCTGCGGCCGTTGGGAAGACACCGCTCGTCGTGGCGAGCGGTTTGGGCGAAGCTGCGCTGGCTCTCCCAGCTTGGTTCGCCTTCCGGCGTTTTCGCTTGCCGGAACCGAAGAGGAAAGCAGAGGCGCTGGGCAGCCAGCGAGGGGTGCGTCTACTGGGCATGGCACTCTTGGCAGCGATGCTGCTGGCCTTCGGTTTCGAGGTGCCGGTCGGAATCTTTACGGGAATCTGGAGCATCTATCTCAGCGAGATCGGAGCCTCCGAGTTGGAGTTGGGGCTCTCGTATACGGCCTTCTCGGTGGCCAACCTCGTCACGCTCCCGCTGGGTGGGAAGCTGGCCAACCGGCGGCCGCGTTGGCCGCGCGTGCTCGGTTTGGCCGTGCTCCTCGGCCTCGTCGTGCTCGGCTACGGGATCCCCTCCGTGCCGGTCGTTCTCCTCCTCGGCGCGCTCGAAGGAGCGATCGCGGGGCTCTTGACGCCGACAGTCGATGCCTATCTCTCGGGGATCGCCGGTGCTCAGCAGCAGGGCCGGGTGCAGGGGGCGTACACGACAGCCGGCATGAGCGGGGCAGCGTTGAGTGCACTCGGAAGTTCGGTTCTCTATTCCTGGGGGCACTGGGTGCCGTTCCTGGTGGCAGGGACGGCGTTGGCGAGCCTGGCCTTTCCCGCAGCACTGCTCATGCGGCGGACCGAGCAGCCGGCCTTCCGCGAAGCCGCAGTCAAAACGGTCGTCCAGTGACACGGAAAGGACAGGGGTGTGCGGCGAGTCGAAGTACCGTTCATCGTCTATTGGGGTGATGCGGATCCCGGTGAACTCATCTTCTATCCGAACGTGTTCCGCTATGTCATGCAAGCGGAACATGCTTTGTTCTGGGGACTCGGCTACACGCGGCAGAAAATGCAGGAGTGGGGGGTCGTCAATCCGCGCGTGCATGTGGAGGCGGATTACCATCGGCCGCTCTGGGTGCACGATCGTGGCGTCTGCCGCTTATGGGTGAGCAAGCTCGGCCGCTCATCTCTCCGGCTCGACTTCGCGCTGTTCAAAGACGGCGAGGACGAGCCAGCCGTCACCGGTCATCTCGTGCAGGTCTTTGTCGACGCACGCACGATGCGTCCGGTGCCCATACCCGAGAAACTGCGAGAGGCACTGGCAGCGGAGGAACCAGTGGGTGAGGCTGCCGAGTCACGATGTGCCGAATAGCGTCACGGCACTCGTGGTATCCTCGTGGGTCGGAATGCAGGAGGAGCGAGGATGGCGGGGAAGCCGCGTGCGTTCTCGGGAATCCAGCCGACTGGTGGCATCCACCTGGGGAACTATCTCGGGGCGATCCGGAACTGGGTGCTGCAGCAGGATCAGTATGACAATATCTTCAGTATCGTCGACCTGCACGCGATGACGATCCCCTACGATCCGCGTGAGCTCCGGCAACGGACGCTCGAGGTGGCGAGCGTGCTTCTCGCAGCCGGGATCGATCCGGACCGCTCGATCCTGTTCGTGCAGTCCGATGTCCGCGAGCACACAGAACTGTGCTGGATCCTGGGCACGCTGGCGACGTTCGGTGAGCTGCGGCGGATGACGCAATTCAAGGAAAAGTCGAAGGGGAACGAGCGCGTCGGGGCAGGATTGTTCTTCTATCCGGTGCTCCAAGCAGCGGACATCTTGCTCTACGACGCAGCGGTCGTCCCCGTCGGTGAAGACCAGAAGCAGCACATCGAGCTGACGCGCGACGTGGCGATCCGCTTCAACAACACGTTCGGCGAGACGTTCGTCGTCCCGGAGCCGGATATCAAGCCGGCTGGGGCGCGCATCATGTCGTTGACCGATCCGCTCAAGAAGATGAGCAAGAGCGACCCGGATCCGGACAGCCGCATCGAGTTGCGGGATCCACCGGAGGTGATCCGTCGCAAGATCCGCAAGGCGGTGACCGACTCGGAGACGGTGATCCGCTACGACGAGGAGCGAAAGCCAGCTATCTCCAACCTGCTCACGATCTATTCGCTCCTCTCCGGTATTCCGATCCCGGAACTGGAAGAGCGGTATGCCGGGAAAGGATACGGGCAGTTCAAGCAGGACTTGGCGGAGGTGATCATCCAGGCGCTGGCACCGATCCAACAGCGACTGGAGGAACTGGTCGCCCAACCCGGGATCGTGATCCGCACGCTTCAAGAGGGTGCCGCCAAGGCGCGGGAACTGGCTTCGGCCAAGATGGCCGTCGTGCGCGAGCGGTGTGGACTCGGGCTCCCGCCGCTGGACTGAGCGAGGAGTGCGCGCAATGAGCGAAGCGTCGTCGGCCAGTATCGTCCAGTGGGATGCGCTCCCTGTGGAGTCTCCTCGCCCCGGTATCGTCCGGCAGACGCTGCACGGAGACCAGCAGACTGTGGTTCGCTACCGGTACGCTCCCGGATCGCTCTTCCCAGTTCATGCGCATCCCGAGGAGCAGGTGACGATGGTGCTGCGCGGGACGCTGGCACTGGAGGTCGCGGGCGAGGAGTCGATCTGTGGGCCTGGCACCGTCGTGGTCATCCCCGGTGGAGTACCGCATGGCGCGCGCGTCCTGGGTGAGCAAGAGGTGGAAACACTCAATACGTTCGTGCCGCGGCGCGCGAGCGCGCCGTGAGCGGAGCGGAAGGAGCGAGGACGATGGCAGTCGAATCGATGGTCAAGAAGCTCAAGCGGCAAGCTGCCAAGCGCATCAACCAGCGACTCACGCAGCCTAAGCACAGCGTGCCGCACCGGTACCCGTTCAAGTATCGCCAGACGTCGCGGGGGCGCGTGCCGTTGACCGCCGAGGATGCGCTCGCGATGATCCGCTGGCGAGCAGCGCGGCGAGCCCGCAAGACACAGTCGGAACAAAAGAACTGAAATCCTCCCGCTCCTCGTGGGCGTTCGCCGAGCTCTGCCCGGAGCTCATTCGGGCAGGGCTCGGCTCAGTCCAGGGGTGCCGAGTCTGGAGCGCTTCGAAGTTCGTGCGTCTTCGGGTGATACTGTCCGGCCAAATCGTCTTCGTGGACGAGCGGTCGGATGCCGGAGAGATAGGCAGCGCGGCCGAGCAAGTGCGCGGCGAGCGGGGTGGTCAATAGGAAGAAAAGACTCACCAACAAGGCGTGGAGCAGCGCCGAGAGATTCCCGAGGAGCAAACCGGTCGCCGCGACGATCAACAGGATGCCCAGTGTCCCCGCCTTGGCAGCGGCCTGCATGCGGGTATAGAAGTCCGGCATGCGCAGCAGGCCGATGCCAGCGATCATCATGAGGAGCGAGCCAAGCAGCGCCAGGAAACCAGCCAGCACGGTCATGGTTCGCGTGTCCTCCGCTCGATGAGCGAGGCGAAAGCGACCGTGCTCAGGAATGCGATGAGGGCGAGCACGATCGCGATGTCGACGATCGAGAGCAGTTCGAGTGTCGCACCCAGCAGGAGCAGTAAGCCGACGACCAACGAGGCCATGAAGTCGAGCGCGATGATGCGGTCCGGAATGGTAGGGCCACGGACTACCCGGACGAGGGCGAGCAGAAGTCCCACCGTGAGCAGAAGCATGCTGAGCGCAATGAGAGGAGAGACACTAGGTAAACCGATGAGTCGCTCGCTCATCGCAGAACCTCCAGGAGGCGAGCTTCCAGACCACGCTTCACATGGGTCAGGAATGTCTTCCGATCGTGGGCGTACATGGCGTGGACATAAAGTGTTCGACGGTCGGCCGAGATGTCCAGTGAGAGAGTTCCTGGAGTGAGCGTGAGAAAGTTCGCCAAGAGCGTGATCTCGGTTTCGGTGGCGGCATCGAGCGGGACAGCGATGATGCGGGGGGTCGCGCGCAGGCGGGGCGTGATGACGTCGTAGGCGACCTGAAGCGAGCTCAGGAGGAGTTCCGCGAAGAAAAAAGCGATGAAGCGCAGTCCACGCAGGATGCGTCCGCTGTACCGAGGAGTGCCCCAGAGCGGCTCGAGCGTGGCGAGCACGAGAAACCCGAGCACGTAGCCGAGCAGCAGTTGGGGAACGGTGAAGCGGCCGACTGCCATAGCCCAGACGAGGGCCAGCAGAAGATTGAGCAGGAACAGGGTCACGGTGCACCTCCGATCGAGGCGCGTGCTGGTGATCCGAGCTGGCCGAGCACGGCTCGCTGGTAAGCCTGAGGATCGAGCAGTTGGTCTGCCGCCCGAGTCGCCAAAATCAGGAGCGGTTCACTGGCGGTACCGAGCAGAACCGTCACTGCCGCGAGCGCGAGGACCGGCAGCAGGAGGCGTGCTGCGAGTGGCTGGTGAGGTGGGTGCTCGACCGGTTGCGGTTTCCAGAAAGCCTCGTTCCAGATCTTGAGCATGGAGAGAAGCGTGAACAGGCTCACGATAACGGCGATGGCAGTCGCCCAGTAGGCACCAGCGGCCAGCCCAGCGCGGATGACGAGCAGCTTGGCCAAGAAACCGGAGAGCGGTGGAAGACCGGCCAAGGAGAGAGCCGGAACCAAAAAGAGGAGTCCGAGCCAGGGACGAGCACGGTAGAGGGCGCCGAGGTCGCTGAGCCGGCTGCTCCCCCCGAGTCGCTCGATCAGACCGCCGATGAGAAACAGGTTGGTCTTCACCACGATGTGGTGGACCAGATAGAAGACACTGCTGGCGAGACCGAGCGGGGTAAGCAGCGCGAGGCCGAAGATCATGTATCCGATCTGGCTGACGATGTGGAAGGACAGGATGCGACGGACATCCTGCTGGGCCAATGCGCCGAGTACACCGGTCAGCATGGTCAGGGCGGCGCACACCAAGAGGAGACGATGCGACCAACCCGGATCATGAACGAAGAGGAGCGTGAAGATGCGGATGAGCGCATAGACACCGACCTTCGTCAAGAGGCCAGCGAAGAGTGCCGAGATCGGCACCGGCGGCGTATGGTAGGAAGCAGGGAGCCAGAAGAAGAGCGGGAAGACCGCTGCCTTGATGCCGAAGGCAGTTCCGAAGAGAACGGCGAGAAGGTCCAGCACGAGCGGGTCGATACCGAGCACCGCTCGACTCAGCTGTGCGAAGTTGAGCGTGCCGGTCACGCCATAGAGGACGCCGACCGCGCTCAGGAAAAAGGCGGAGGCGAGCAGGTTCAGGGCGACGTACTTGAGCCCACCTTCGACTTGTCCTCGCTCAGCACCGAGGACGAGCAACACGAACGAGGACATCAGCAGGACCTCGAACCAGACGTACAAGTTGAAGATGTCGCCAGTGAGGAACGCGCCGTTGACGCCGAAGAGCAAGGCGAAGATGAGCGGATAGTACCCGAGGCGCTCGCGGGCGGGATCGATCCATGCGGTGGAATAGAGCACCGTCGCCCAGGCGACGAGGGTGCAGACGAGCAGCATGAGGACGCTGAGCAAATCGGCCACCAGGACGATCCCGTAGGGTGGTGGCCACGAACCGATCGCGACGACGAGGAGGCCATCCTGCGCCACCTGCAGGGTCAACCCACTGACGAGCACGAGGAGAGCAGTTGCGCTGGTGATAGCCACGAGGTGGCTGGCTCGACGGCGGTGGCGGGTCGCGAAGAGAAGAAGGCTCGACCCCAATGGCAGGAGGAGCGGGAGCGTCAGGAGGAGACCCATGCGCGCTCCTCCTCTCCCCGAACCAAGCCGTCCTCCTCGTCCGCCGTGATCGGGCGATGAGCGGGAGCCGGTACCTCACCGAGGCGATCAGTCGCCGTCAGGTCGTCCAAGTCATCGGTGCGGAGTGCCCGGTACGTCCGGTAGACGAGCGCGACTGCGAAGACCAGCACACCGAAACTGATGACGATGGCCGTCAGGATGAGTGCTTGCGGAAGCGGGTCGGCGCTCGGTAACGGGACCGTCGTTCGACCCTCAGGGACGAGGGGCGGACGTCCACGCACGAGGCCACCGGAAAGGAAGATCAGGAGATTCGCCCCGTTTCCCAATAAGATCAGGCCGACGAGCATCTTGACGATGCTGCGGCGCAACAAAAGGTACAATCCAGCGCCGTACAAGACACCGATCATCGCGACAAAGAAAAGTTCCATCGTTCACTCCTCAGCGAAAGCGAAGAGCATGGTCAACGTCGCCCCGATGACTGTCAAGTACACCCCGATATCGAAGATGAGCGGTGTGCCGAGATCGACGCGGAGATTTCCGGGAAGGGATACGCCGATCCACAAGCCGGTGAGGAAGGGCGTCCCGCTGATCCAGGCGATGAGGCCGCTCGCCGCGGCGAACGCGAGGCCAATGGCGATCAACGTCAGTGGTTGCACGCGGAGGAGTCGCTGGGCTGTGCGCAGGCTGTAACCGAAAGTGAGGAGAGCGAACCCGGTGGACGCGATCAAACCCCCAGCGAAGCCGCCCCCTGGTTCGTGATGCCCACGCAACAGCAGGAAGAGGCTGAACAGCAAGAGGAGCGGTGAGATCCAGCGGACAGCCGTTCGCAAGATGATCGAGGGAAGGGTGCTCACGTTCCTTTCTCCTTTCGACCCCGGAAGAGCAAGGCTGTCACCCCGAGACCGGCCAAGCCCAGCACCGTGATCTCACCGAGCGTGTCCAGGGCGCGGAAATCGACCAGGATGACATTGACCACGTTCCGCCCGTGTGCCGCGGGGTAACTCTGCTCGAGGAAGAAAACAGAAATGCGCTCGCGGGCAGGGGAACCGATCATCAGGAACGCGAAAAGGCTCATCGTCATCCCAAAAAGCACAGCGACGATCGCATCGCGGACACGGGCGCTGATCGTCGAGAGGCGAGCGTAGCGCGGCAGGCGATAGAACGCGAAGACGAGGAGCACGACGGTCAAGGTATCGACGAGTACTTGCGTGATCGCCAGATCCGGTGCGCTGAAGCGAGCATAGAGCACGGCGAGGCTGAAACCGAGAGCGCCGAGTGCCGCGATGGCAGCGAGTCGCTCGGTCGCGCGGACTGCAACGAGCGAGGCCACCAGGATGATGAGCGCTAAGCTGGCGTCGACGACATCGATCGCTGACAGGTGTGGTCGAGGCCAGCGAGCGACGAGTTCGGCACGATACCGGCCCACAGTGAGCGCCGAGAGTGCGACGAGCGTCAGCACTGTGACCATGACGTAGACGCGCAAGTAGCCGCTCTGCAAGAGTCGAGTCTGCCGGGTAGCCACGCCGTTGATGAGGTCCAGCGTTCGGAAGTACCAGCTCTCGCTCCCCCACGCCGCGAGAGCTCCGGCTGGTGGACTCCACGGTTCCGTCGTGCGGAGGCGGTCGCCGAGTCGGAGCGCGAACGGCCAGCTGACGGCGAGCGTCCCACCGAGAAGCAGGACGAGCAGGCTCAGGCCGAGTGCGGGGGTGAGGCCGTGCCAGAGGGCGAGCTTGACGCTCGTCGGCCAATGGCCCGACAGGCTGGCGACGATCGCACTCGCCAATGGGCCGAGGGAACCGGTAAGAAGACCGGAAAGCGACGCGGCGGCACCCAACAGCGCGGGAGCGGTCAGGAGTTCCCAGGCTGGAGCGTGCGCGTGCTCGAGCGCCGTCCGCGAGTGGCCGACGAAGGGTCGCAGAAGGAGCCACGCGACCGCTGTCTGCCCGCTGAGCACGGCGAGCAGGATGGCCAGTCCAGGGAGTGGCAGCTCGTGCCAGGAGGTCTCGAGAACGAGTTCCTTAGCCACGAACGAGAGCGTCGGCGGGAGGCCAGCTGCAGCGAGGACGACGAGTCCGGCGACGACGGTGAGTCCGGGGAAAAGGCCAGCCAGGCCGCCGAGACGATCCAAGTTACGCTCACCAGTCGCATGGTCGATGGCGCCAGCGAGTAGGAACGCTCCACCCTTGTACAGCGCATGGGCGAGCAAGAAGAGGGCGAAGGGGAGCCAACCAGGCTCGCCGAAACTGAGCAGGAAGACGAGCGTCCCAAGCGCGCTGATCGTGCTGTAGGCGAGCAGCCGCTTGAGATCGCGCTGCTGAACAGCGAGCAGGGCGCCGACCAAGGCGGTCGCGCCGCCGAGCGTGCCGAGACTCGGCTGCCACCAGGGGTGTTCGCCGAACGCGGGGGCCATTCGAGCCAGGAGGTAAACGCCGGCCTTGACCATGGTCGCCGAATGGAGATACGCGCTCACTGGGGTGGGGGCCTCCATGGCGTTGGGAAGCCAGAAGTGCAACGGGACCTGAGCTGACTTGGCTGCAGCACCGAGCAGGATCAGGAGGAAAGCAGCAGTGACCAGCCCGTCGGCAGCGAGAGGTCCCTGGGCGAGGATTTCGCTCAGTCGCAGGCTGCCGGTTCGCTGCGCCAGGATGAGGAGACCGGTCAAAAGGGCGAGCCCACCGCTTCCAGTGACGATCAAGGCCTGTGTCGCACTCGTGCGTGCTCGTTCGCGTTCGTTTTCCAAACCGATCAGGAAGAACGACGTGATGCTGGTGAGCTCCCAGAAGACGAACAGGAGAATCACGTCATCGGCGAGCACCAAGCCGAGCATCGCTGCCTCGAAGGCGAGAAATGCGACCCAAAAGGCCTGACGTCGTGGATGGTGCTCGAGGTACGCGACTGCATAAAGCGCGATGAGTGCACCGATGCCAGTGATGAGGAGGGCGAACAGGAGCCCCAGCCCGTCCAAGCGGAGCACGAGATCCGAGCCGAGCGTGGGGAGCCACGAAAGTACTTCGACATGGGTGGATCCGCGGGTCACGGCGGGTAGTCGGCTTGCGTACCACACGAAGAGGACGAGCGAGATCGAGGCCGCCAGATACCCGAAGCGGGCAGCGAGCCGACCCCCGAGCCAGGGGGCCAGGACTGCCAAAATGAACAACGTTGCGAGACCAGCGAGCACGAGCCCTCCTCTGACGCTCGTCACGTCGGCGTGCAATGGTGCGTTCGAGAGGCTCGCTGCTCCCTCGCCTGTGGTGCCCGAGCCTCCTCGCGAGGCGACCGCCGACCACGAAACGGCCGCCTCGCGGGAAGGCCCGACACGGGGCTCCATGCACAGTCGCCGGCCAGTGTATCGTGGAGAGCACGCACCGGGCAAGAATGGGTGGGAGATAGGCAGGCGAGGCATCGGTACGCGCCTCTCGGGAAGGCCAACGCCGTACACTGCTCATGGCGCGTGGCGCGCCGAGCGAGCGTCGGCGAGGGAAGTCGGGAGGGGAGTTGACCATGCTGCGTCAGATCGATCATCTGGTCGTTTTGGTGCCGGACCTCGAGACTGCCATCGAGGAGTATCGTCGAGCCGGTTTCACGGTCGTGCCGGGTGGAACACACCCCACGGGAACGCACAACGCGCTGATCGGTTTCAGCGACGGCGCCTATCTGGAACTCCTGGCCTTTTACGAGGACAATCCGGCTCACCGCTGGCACCGCTTTCGCACTGCGGGAGGGGGGATCATCGATCTCTGCGTCCTGGTCGAGGGCGTCGAGGCGGAATGCCAGCGACTCGAGCGAGCCGGTTTGACCTACCAGGTGGCGGCGGGGAGCCGAACGCGTCCGGATGGATTCACGATCGCGTGGAAGAACGCGACGCCCCCGGACGAGTTGACGGGTCAGCTACCGTTCCTGATCGAAGATGTGACGCCGCGCCGAGAGCGCGTGCCGCATGGCAAGCAGGCGGAGCACGCGAATGGGGCCGGGGGTGTGGCCGAAGTGGTGATCGCCGTCCGTGACCTTGCACCAGCTGTCAGTGCCTGGCGAGCGCTCCTCGAGACTCCAGGGGAAGTAGCCGACGATCCAGTCTTGGGGATTCCTGTCCATCGCTTCGCGCTCGGCCCGCATCGCATCTCGCTCACGGTCGGTCCTCACCCGCTGGTCGACGAGCGGCTCGAGCGGGCAGGTCCTGGGCCGCTGCTCGCGCGTCTATGGGCCTGGACCACGGCAGAAGTGACGCTCGGGCAGGCCCGTTTCGTGCTGCAGCAACTGGCGCGCTAGCGCTCCTCCCGCCCCATCCAACGGGGGACAGCGATCGGTGGCTGATAGGTCAGGAGCGCCGCGACGGCTTCCTCAGGGTCATCGGTCACGATGAGAAGGCCGGCGTGTTCGGGGGCGATGAACCCCTCGTCGATCGCATGACGCACGCTCGCTAGCAGGTGGCGGTAATAATCGCCCGAGTTGAGCAGAACGACCGGCTTGGTGTGGATACCGAGCTGTGCCCAAGTCACGATCTCGAAGAGTTCGTCGAGTGTGCCGAAACCTCCTGGCAACGCGACGAAGCCATCAGCCAAGTCGGACATGAGCGCTTTGCGCTCGTGCATCGTCCGCACGATATGGAGACGCGTGAGATTGGGGTGGGCGAACTCGCGCGCCATCAGGACTTCCGGGATGACACCGATCACTTCGCCGCCTGCTTCCAGCGCGGCATCGGCAACGACACCCATCAGGCCGATGCTGCCGCCGCCGTAGACGATGCCGATCCCGCGCTCGGCGAGCAGTCGGGCCAGGCGTTGCGCATGCAGCCGGTAAACAGGGCGATTGCCGAGGCGCGACCCACAAAAAACGCAGACACGCTCGAGCGGCACT
The DNA here is from genome assembly GCA_034434855.1 of Thermomicrobium sp. Lineage (GTDB taxonomy): Bacteria > Chloroflexota > Chloroflexia > Thermomicrobiales > Thermomicrobiaceae > Thermomicrobium. The sequence goes on along the minus strand of DAOTYK010000351.1, from coordinate 1,033 downwards.
CTCCGGTCTTCCATCGTTCTCGGGTTCCTTCCGTTGCGGGGCGCGATGCCCCGGTTCGCTGAGTGTACCCTGCTGATCGCTCTCGTGAAAAGCCGTATCGGGATGCGTTGTCTCCCTGAGCGGATGCGAGCACCGGCGGGGCACACACGTTTTCTGGTAGACTGCGCAGGAGAACGAGAGGATTGTCCCAGATGGTGCAGGTGATCGATCCGATCCGCGACCGCGCTGGGCTCGAGCGGAAGCTGGCGACAACGTCCTATCACGTCGATCGCGAGCGTGCGCACATCTGGATCATCGATCCCGACGTCTGTCTCCAGTGCGAGCGGCAGCAATGCATCGTCTGCTGTCCGGCAGCATGCTACACACCACTACCGGATGGCCGGGTCAAGTTCTCCTACGAAGGCTGCGTCGAGTGCGGAACGTGCCGGATCGTCTGTTACGAGTTTCGCAATATCGCTTGGACGTACCCGCGTGGTGGTTTCGGTGTCCAGTACCGGTACGGCTGAAGGGCGCGCTGCACCCTACCAGGTACCGATCGGGCTGTGCTGCGGTGCACCCGAACCTCATCGCTGCTCTTCCAGCAACGAGCTGGATCCGAAGCTCCGGCTCGTCGCAGTGGGTGTGCGACGAGCGACTACTCCCGATCCTGTGGCCCTCCGCGAGCACGGGCCGCGCGCAAGACGAGAGTTCCTCCGCGAACGCATTCTCGGTTCGGTGAGACGACTCGCGGCCGGTCGGTTCGGAACATGAGAACGGTGCGGAGCAAGGACTTCCACCTCTTGCGCAGGTGGCAGCGTACGATCGGGGCAACGATCCGAGTGAGCGGCGACGCGGTGCTTCCTCACGCGCAACACGAGAGACGCGCGGGATCCTGCTCGACGGCGAGCGCAGCCAAGCGCAGCCCCTCTCCGACCGTGAGGTAGGGGGCGAGATGCTCGCGCAGGTCGGCGAGCGTGAGTCCGGCATGGACGGCCAGAGTAGCTGCTTCGATCAATTCCCCGGCAGCGCTGGCGAGCGCCTGAACGCCGAGTAT
>DAOTYK010000350.1:0-5224 GCA_034434855.1 Thermomicrobium sp. | reverse complement strand
CGGCTGGTCGTCCGGCGCACTCGATAGGGAAAGAAGTACCGGTTCGCGCCGCGCCCACCGCTGCCGGCGGCGCGGCACCGGCGCACTCGAACGGCCGCGTGCCGTTGGGTCGCCAGCCGCGCGGGCCAGCGGGTCAGGTCGCGCTCGACCTCGGCCATCGGGCCGGATCGTCCGCTGGGACGTGGATGGTACCGGCCCTTCCGGGCCGACGGGTCAGGCACCGCCTGACCCCTACAGCACGGGGCCATACCGCCGGATCGTGGCGTACACGCGGCCTGCCAGGGAAACCTCACCCACGCCGTGTAGGGGCGAGGCGCTGCCTCGCCCGCCGCGCCGGTGGCGCGGCACAGCGCAGCCTGGCATGCGGCATCGCCGCCACGGTACTCGGCACTACGGCTGACGCATCCCTACAGGCATGATTGCCGGCCCTGCGGGCCGGCGGGTCAGGCACCGCCTGACCCCTACAGGAGGGGTCAGTCACCTGACCGGAGATGGTCATCCGTGCCAGCGGTGCCAGGCTGCCGAACCGTGTAGGGGCGACGCGCTGCGTCGCCCGGCCGCCCCGAAGGCGCGGCAACACGCAGCGCGGCATGCGACACCGCTGCCACGTTTCCGGACACTACGGCCGACGAATCCCCACCGGCATGGGCCGGCCCGCTGGGCCGGCGGGTCAGGCACCGCCTGACCCCTACCGGACGAGGGTGACACCCGCCCGTCGCACCCAAAGGCCCGACCGGGGATGCGGCGCCCCACGATCGTAGGGGCGAGGCGCGGCCTCGCCCGCCGCGCCACCGGCGCGGCAATGCGGGTGGCAGCAGCCGTCCCCGCGCGGATCGCGCGACCACGGCGCCGGACCGACCGCGGTCGGGATCGCCAGCCCTTCCGGACCGGCGGGGCAGGCGCTGCCTGATCCCCGACCAAACGGGCGCGGTCGCCTCCGGACACACCCGCATGGCACCGGGGCGCGCGCCGCGCCCAGCCGACCCCACCGGTTCCGACGATAAGGCCGGGGCGTGGGTTTTCCCCACGCCCCGGCTCATCGCCACTCGCTCAGCTCCACTGCCCGGTCGAGACCAACCAGGCCGTCTTGTCCTTCTCCTTACCGTCCGGTGCGCCCCAGAGCGCCTTGAGCGCCAAGGCCTCCGGCACCACGAAGAGCCAGACCGTCTGCTTCTCGTACTGCGGTGGCTGTCCCTTCACCGGCTTGACCGGTCGCTCGCTATACCCGAAGCTCGCCTGCAGGATGACCCACTTCCCGTGCTCGAGCTCGGCCGGAAACTGCGCCGGGACGACCGCCTCCACGCCGTCCAGCAGGATATAGAGCGGGCGCTCCAGCTTGCTCCGCCAGGCGCGGGCCAGCACCCCACAGGTCACGACGTTACAGACCTCGTGGTAGGCCGCGAGATCCATCTCCTGCGCTTCGCTGAGCTGTACGCCGTCTTTTCCGACCACTGGTGCCTCGCGCGTCGCCGGGGGACGGCGCATGCCGATCGCGCCCCAGTCCAGCGCGTCCGCCAGGGGCTGCAGGAGAAAGGCCGGCACCTGCTCGTCCTGCAGGTTGATCCGGAAGCGGGCCAGCGCCCACCCCGTGCCCGGCTTGAACTTCCCACGCTCGAAGACCGCCCCGACGATCGACTCCGGCAGGAAGCCGACGCTGATGCCGAGCAGCGTCGCCAGGTTCTCGGCCAGGGTCGGCAAGAGGTGCTGCTCCCAGAGCACCGGGCGATACTTCTGCGGCACCTTCGGGTTGCGCCTCAGCGGTGCCGAAGCTGGGAAGACCGGTGCGACTTTGACCGACATCGCTCGCTCCTCGCTGCTCTCAGCCCTCCTTGGCCGCGAAGCCGACGTCCAGCGTCGGCTCGTCGGGAAGCCCGACTCGGACGCGCACGGCCGCGCCACTGGCCAGGCTGGCCCCCACGTTCAGGCTCTTGGCTCCGCTCACGAAAACCGGCAAGCCGAGCCCCATCTGCAACCCCACGCTGGCCAGATGCCGCTGGATCTGCCCGGCCAGGATATTGGTGAGCTCCCGCACGGCGTCCTGCAGCATCTCGTCCTCGCCGTCCGGCCGCTCGCCCAGGAGCACCTCGGCGACCGAGGCCAGGGCCTCCAGTTCCCCACCCAGCCAGACCACCGCTTGGAAGCCGCCCCCACTGGTATCGACCACCGTCACCAGCGCGATCCCGACTGGCGGGTGCGCCCACGGCAGCTCCGCCTCGCCGAGCACGCTGACCTCGACCCCACAGAGCGGTTCCAGCGCTTCGCGGGCCGCTTGCCCGATGAACTCGACCAACCGCCCGCTCGTCGTCAGTTCCTGTACGACCGCGTGGCTCACCGTTCCGCTCCTCCCCTGTCCACCGCGGCTAGGCGCGGGCCAGCAGCATCTCGAGCGCTGCCCCGATCGCTTCCGGTGTCACCGGCTTGGTCAGCAGGTTGTCCACCCCGGCCTCTTTGGCCTTGAGCATCTGCTCCTCGGTGCTCTGACTGGTGATCATCAGGATGGGTGTCCGCTTACCGGCCCCCTGCTCCTTTTCGCGCGCGGCCCGCACGAACTCGATCCCGTCCATCCCCGGCATGTTCCAGTCCACGATCACCAGATCGAACTTCCCCGGCTCGAACAGAGCGAGCGCCTCCTCGCCGTTGTTCGCTTCGCTCGCCTCCACCTCGTACCCCACCTGACGGAGCGAGCGCACGTGCATCACCCGCATCATCTTCGAATCGTCAGCGATCAGGACCTTGAGCATGGCCTCGTTCCTCCTTTCCATCCGCTCGGTTCGTGCTCAACTGCGCGTCGCCATCACCCCGCGCTGCGCCCAGCGCACGACCTCACTGGGAATATCGGCAGTCGCCAGCACCTTCTGCACCGCTCCCCGGGCCAGCGCTGCCTCGATCATCCCCGCTACCACCGCCTCCTCCGGCTGCTGGACCACCGTGTACGCTCCGGCCGCGGCGAGCTCGGCCATCCCGATCGCCCCGTCGTCCCCCATCCCGGTCAGGACCACCGCCATCGTCCGCGGTGCGAGTCCGGCGCGCGCTGCCGACACAAAGGCCCGGTTGACGTTGGGCACGTAGATATCGCTCCGGTCCGGCGGCACCACTTGCACCCGGCCACCCCGCGTCAGCAGCACGTTCCGCCCGCCCGGCGCGACCAGCACGGTGTCCGCGACCACGAGTTCCCCGTCTTCCGCCTCGCGCGCCGCGTACGGTCCGACGCGGCCCAGCCGTTCGCCGAAGCTGCGCGTGAAGTTGGGCGGCATGTGCTGGACCACCACCACCCCCAGCCCGAGCCCGGTCGGCAATCGCGCGATCAGGTCCGCCACCACCGCCGGACCACCGGTCGAGGAGCCGATGAGCAACAGCCGCTCGGCGACGCGCCGCGGCGACTCGCCCAGCGCGCCGGACCCAGCGCGCCCGTTGCTCCCGGCCAGCGTCCCACTGGCGACCGTGCGCCGCACCAGGAGACCGCTCCCGTTCCCCTCCCCCCGTATCCGCCCGAGCGGGCGCGCCCGAGCCTGGCGCAGCGCCTCCCCGAGCTCGGCGGCCACGCGCCGTACTGCGCCCGGCACGAGATCCGGTACCGTGATGCTGGGCAGGCCACGCAGTGTCGGCACTCCTGGCCCGACGATCGCCACCAGTGGCCAGCCCTGGAGGAGCGCGGCCCGCTCGAGGACGGTCCCGTCCTCGAGCCCATCGAGCAGCACGACCGCTGCGCCGTCTTCCTCCAGTCGCGCCCGCGCCTCCTCGACCGAGCGCGCCTCCCCGACCAGCTCGATCCCCGGGAGCAGCCGCAGCGCCTGCCGGATCGCGACGCGGCTCACCGGCGAACTGCTCACCAGAAGCACGCGCACCGTCTCACCCGGCTCGGCGGTCGCGGCAGCCGGTGCCGGGCGCTCCCGCTTGCGGTAGAGGTAGGCCCCGGCCACCGTCACCCGTTCCAACTCGGCGGGGATCCGATCGAGCGTTTCGGCCGACCCGATCACCAGGATCCCGCCCGGGAGGAGCGCCTCCACGAAGCGCCGGACGATCGACTCGCGATGCTCCGGCGTGAAGTACATCAGCGTGTTGCGGCAGACGATCACGGCGAACGGCCCGGGCGGCACTCGCTCGATCAGGTTGACCTGCTCGAAGCGCACGCGCGCCCGGATGGCATCGCGCACGCACCAGAGTTCGCCGCGCTGCTCCAGATGCGGGCGCGCCCGCTCCAACCCTTGGTCGCGGAACGACCACTGCCGGTAGCAGCCGCCGCGCGCCCGCTCCAAGGCCTCGCTGTCGAAATCGACGCCGAGGACCTCGAACGCCTGCCCCAGCGGGCCGAGCACCTCGTGGGCCGTCATCGCCAGCGAGTACGGCTCCTCGCCGCTCGAGCAGCCCGCCGAGAGGATGCGCAGCGGCTGCTGCCGCTGGGCCAGCTCCGGCAAGAGTTGTCGCAGGGCGTCGAAGTGCTTGGGCTCGCGGAAGAAATAGGTCTCGTTGATGGTGAGCGCTTGACAGATCGCTTCGAGGACAGCCCGCTCGCCGCGCACCGCCCGCTGCAGGAACTCCTCCACACTGGCGGCACCGACCCGACGTGCCTCCTGGTGCACTACCCGCGTCAGTCGCTGCCAGAGCAGTTCGGTCGGGCTGAACCCGAGACACGGGAAGATCTTTTCCCCGACCTGCCGGATCAACTGATCGACCATGCCCAGCTCCCTCGACCGAGCACCCGCCTGACCACTGGTTTCGGCCGATCGCGCTTCCATCATGACCCCACGGCGCACCGCCGGCTGTAGCCCGATCGTCCCAGATCCGCCGCGCTGCGCGTCCTAGTCGCGTCGCGCAGCCCGCACCGGTCTCATGACGGATGCACACCACCGCCACCACGATCGCCGCGTGACGGGAGCAGTGCCCGCTCTGCCCACCCCATCGGGGTCAGGCGTGCCTGACCCGCCGGCCCACGGGGCCGGCACCGTGTCGCACGAGGGCCACATCCGCCCCCGCGGCGATCGACGCGTGGGAGGGTGCTGTGTGTCCCCGTCCTGTAGGGGTCGGGCGCTGCCCGACCCGCCGGCCCACAGGGCCGGCAAATCCCGACGGTGATTGGTCCGTCGCCGTGGTCACGTGATCTGCGCTGGGACATCTGCCGCCGTGCGTGTTGCCGCGCCGAAGGCGCGGCGGGCGAGGCAGCGCCTCGCCCCTACACGGTTCGGCAGCCTGGCACCGCTGGCATGGATGACCATCTCCGGTCAGG
>DAOTYK010000349.1:0-3887 GCA_034434855.1 Thermomicrobium sp. | reverse complement strand
CGAAACGATTTCTCCTCACCGAGCGGTCGGCTTGGGAACGCTTGCTGGAACGCTTGACCGAGCTCACGATCCACTATCTCACGCTGCAGGTTCGCGCTGGTGCCGAGGTCGTGCAGCTCTTCGACAGCTGGGCCGGTGCATTGGCACCAGCTGTCTACCGTGACGCAGTGCTTCCGTGGACCCGGCGCATCGTGACAGCGGTTCGAGCGCTCGGCGTCCCGGTCATCGTCTTCAGCACCGGAACAGCCGGCTATCTCGATCTCGTGGCTGACACGGGAGCCGATGTCATCGGCGTGGACTGGCGGATCGAGCTCGATCGTGCCTGGGACGCGATCGGCGAGCGGGCGATCCAAGGGAATCTCGATCCGGCTTGGCTGCTGGCGCCAGCTGATGACCTCCGGAAAGCTGCTCGGGACATCTTGGACCGTGCAGCAGGTCGCCCCGGTCACATTTTCAACCTCGGGCACGGCGTGTTGCCGGAGACATCGCCCGATGCGGTCGCGATTCTCGTCGAGTTCGTGCACGAGTACAGTGCCCGTGTCCGACACTGAGTGTGAAGGGAGGAAAACTGTGACACGCGAGCGCGTCGCTGTTTTGCTCATGGCCTATGGAGGTCCCGATCGTTTGGAGGATCTGCCAGCCTTCCTCCTCGACGTCCGTCACGGGCGACCGTATTCGGCCGAACTTTTGGCTGATCTCACGGAGCGGTACCGGGCGATCGGTGGCCGTTCCCCGATCCTCGAGCACACCCGGGCCGAGGCGCTCGGGATCGAACGAGCGTTGCAGGAGTATGCGGCCGAGGATGGGGTCGACTACCGCGTGTACGTGGCGATGCGGCACTGGCATCCCTTTATTCGCGAGGTGATTCCAGAGATCCTGCGCGACGGCGTCGACCGGCTCGTCGCGGTCGTGATGGCGCCGCATTACTCCCGGATGAGCGTGGGCGCTTATCTGGCACGGTTGGACGAGGCGCTCCGCGAACAGCAGGCGACGGTGCCCGTCCACGCGGTCGAGAGCTGGAAGGACGAGCCGGATTTCATCGCTGCCTGGGTCGACCGGATCAGCGCGGCGCTCCGTGCCGTTCCCGAGACGGAGCGATCTCGGACGCTCTTGCTCTTCACCGCACACAGCTTGCCGACGCGGATACTGGACTGGGGCGATCCGTACCGGGAGGAGATCCTCACCTCCGTCCGGCTAGTCGCGGAGCATTTCCCGGAATACGAGTGGCGTTTCGCTTTCCAGAGTCAGGGGGCGAGCGAGGAACCGTGGTTGGGGCCGACAGTCGAGGAGACGCTCGACGAGTTGGCGGCTGCCGGTGTCGCGCGGGTCTTGCTGATACCGATCGGGTTCGTCTGCGACCACGTGGAAGTGCTCTACGACGTCGACATCGCGCACAAAGAGTATGCGTTGTCCCGAGGAATCGTGCTCGAACGACCAGCGATGCTGAACGATCATCCCCTGCTCTGTCGAGCGATCGCGAATGCGGTGCGGCGGACGCTGCGCGAGGCGCGTGTCGGGGTACGATGAGCGCGGTGCACGCGCATGTGGTCGTCATCGGCGGGGGCATCGCTGGTCTCGCGGCGGCCTGGCGCCTCGAACGGCTGAGTCCGGCGATCAGCGTCACGCTGATCGAGGCAGAGCCTCGCCTGGGAGGCTGGATCCGGACCGAATACTGGGGTGAGGTCACCATCGAGCATGGCCCGGATTCGTGGGTGGCGAGCAAACCTGCTGCGACCGAACTCGCCCGTGCCCTCGGCCTGGAGTCGGAGATCATCGGCTTGCGGTCGGATCAGGCCGAGACGTCGATCATGCACGATGGGCGTCTGCTGCCGCTTCCGAGCGGGCTTTCCCTCGTCGTCCCGACGCGCCTTCGGCCGTTCCTGACGAGCCCGCTCCTTTCGCCGCTCGGGAAGCTGCGGCTCCTCGCTGAGTTCCTCGTTCCACCACGGCTGGACGACGACGACGAATCGTTGGCGAGCTTCGTCCGTCGCCGCTTCGGTCGCGAGTTCGCCGAGCGTGTGGCCGAGCCGCTCCTTGCGGGGATCTTCGCTGGAGACGTGGGGCAGCTGAGCGTTCTCGCAACCTATCCGCATCTGCGGCGCCTGGAGCGGGAGCGAGGCAGCCTGCTGCGCGCGCTGGCCATGCCGGGACGACTACCAGCTGGGCTACCCGGGGGATCACCCTTTCTGACCCTGCGGTCTGGTATGGAACGTCTCGTGAGGGCGGTCGCTGGCGATTTGCAGCGCACCGTGGTGCGGACCGGTGCGACCGCGCTCGGCATTGCGCCTTCCAACGGTGGATTCGCGATCGACCTGGCGGACGGGACGCGGCTAGAGGCTGATGGGGTGATCCTCGCGGTACCGGCCTGGCGGGCAGCCCAGCTGCTCGAGCGATCCTTTGCCGAAGCTGCAGCGGTCCTGCAGGCTCTTCCGTATGCCTCCAGCGCGGCGGTCACGTTGGTCTACCGCCAGAGCGAGCTCGCCGGAGTCGCGCGGGGGCGAGGCTTCCTGGTTCCCGCACGCGAAGGGCGGCCGATTTCGGCAGTGACCTGGGTCACCAACAAGTTCCCAGCACGAGCTCCAGAAAATCTCGGGCTCGTCCGCGTCTTCTTCCATACCGAGCGAGCTGGGCTCAGCGCCGATGCCCCGACTGAGATCCTCGTTGCGGTCGCGCTTCAGGAACTCCGCTCCGTGGTCGGTTTGCGAGCCGACCCCCTGCATGCAGTCGTTTCCCGGCACGAGCGAGCACTGCCACAGTATTGCGTCGGTCATCGTCAGCGGATCGCCGAACTCCGGAGTCGCCTGGCTTCCTGGCCGAGGCTCGCGCTGGCCGGCGCAGCCTATGACGGTGTAGGTGTCTCGGACTGCATCGCGAGTGGCTGGCGGGCAGCCGAGGCGGTCCTGCAGGGGATCGGAGCGATGCAGCGCGTGGGAAGCTAGAAACCGACCCAAGCGCGGACGCGCTCGAGCAGCGTCGTTGGAGCGGAAAGCACGTCAGGATCTGGACAGGGCGGTGCGACGTCCTGGTCGTGTACGACTGCCACCGCATTGGCTTGGAGCCGGATGACCATCTCCTCGCCGAAGAGCGCGGCCAGCCGCTCGAAGGCCGGTCGTAAGCGCGGAGCCCGCCAGTCTGGGCTATGCGCATCGCTGGCGAGCATGCTCACCGCACCTGCCCGGATCAGGCGGAGCGCGACCTGCTGCGCGGCGTAGCCGTTCTGACCGAACAGCGAGTCAGCGTTCACCTGGATCAGCGCACCGGCGGCGATCGCTTCCAGAAGGCGATCGGGCTGGTGCTGGACCGGTACGTAACGTTCGACGTGAGCGAGGATCGGGCGAAACCCAGCGGCGCGCAGTTCCAGGAGACGGTCGGCGAGGTCGCTCGGCCAGGCAGTCCAGTCGGGCAACTCGACCAACACCCAGCGTGTGCCGGACAGCGTCAAGGCGGTACCCGCGAGGAGGCGATCGACCAGATCGGGCCAGAGCTGTTCCTCCATGCCGCTGGCGAGTTGGAGTGGCAGCCTTTCCCGCTCCATGACCTCCTGCAAGCGCTCGAGCGCAGCGACGAGCTGGGCGACGTCGGTGCGGCGAGCGTGTGGTGTCGCGACCACGATTTGGGTACCGTCCGCGACCGCGACGCGGAGCATCGCGAGGGCTTGGTCGATGTCGCGAGCGCCATCGTCGATGCCCGGTAGGACATGCGTGTGGATATCCACTTGGATCGGAGGTTCGCCGTGGTGCAAGGCGCTTCACCTCCTCGTTGTCTCTTTCTGAGTCTACTCGCACGGAGTGGAGCGACTGTGGCCTTACCGTGTCGGCGGTACTCTCTCGCTGGTGGAGATCGGGCACAGGATCCCCATCGTGCTCCTTTGCTGGCAGAGCGCATGC
>DAOTYK010000348.1:0-3300 GCA_034434855.1 Thermomicrobium sp. | reverse complement strand
GCGGTGAGCGCGACGAGCAGCACGATTTGGCCCTCGCTCCGGCGCTGCGGAGCGAGCGCGACGAGCCCGAGGAGCGCCAGGCTCGCGAGTTGGCCGGCTCCCAGGGTGATCCAACGCGCGAGGATCGGCGAGGGGAAGAACCAGAGGGCGCTGGCGAGTGCGACGAGTTCGCCGACCACGAGGATACCCAGGAGAAGCCAGGTCGCCCACTGCGCGAGCGCGACGGGCGATGGTTTGGGGGAAACGGATCGGGGAATCGACACGGTCTCCGCTGCTCGTGCGGTGCCAGTTCTGGGCCGCCACACTGGGTGCCGGGACACTGCCGCGGCCGGCGGAGAGGGAGCGGTCGGTCGGTCAGCTGGCGGAGCGCTCGTCACTGGTTCTGCGGGAGCGTGGGATGGTGGCGGTGGCTCGCGTATGCCGCGTTGGGCGAGCTGGGCTTCCAGCCAGGCGAGACGCTGCTCGAGCTGTGCGACTCGATCAGCAGGATCCTGGCCCGCTGGTGGGAGAGACTGCCATGCTCGCACCTCCCCGTTGGGTGGGAGAGCGCCGTTGGCGGCTGCACGGATGGCAGCGAAGAGTTCCTCTGGCCGGCTGCTCTTCACCACGTAGGCGATGGCGCCGGCAGCGCGTGCTGCCTCGCCAGCAGTCGTTGGCTCGTACATGGTCAGCATGACGACGCGGAGAGTGGGAAAGCGCTGGCGGAGTGCGGCGGTGGCAGCGATGCCGTCGAGCCCCGGCATCGCGATATCCATGAGCACGACATCGGGCGCGAGCTGGGGTACCAACTCGAACGCTTCGTTCGCCGATCCCGCCTCCCCGACGACGACGAGGTCGGGAGTGGTGGCGAGCAACTGGCGGAGACCCTGCCGGAAGAGGGCATGGTCATCGACGAGGAGGATGCGGATCGCTCGCTCGGGCATCGTCAGCTGTCTCCTCCCTGGCGGTACCCGCGGGCACCGCAGCAGGGCCGGGTTCCGCACTGTCGAGTCGATGCTACCGCGCTGGCATCCCGTCGCGCCAGACGAGACCGAAGGCGTCCGCGAGGCCGACGATGTCTCCGCCGCGCTGATAGAGACGCGGAATCCTGGTCGCCAGGCTGGTGAGGATCTCGTAGGCGATGGTACCGCTGAGCGTTGCAGCGTCCCACGCGGTCATCGCGCCGTCGTCACCGCTACCGAACACGATGACAGGGGTGCCGAACTCCGCCTGGGGGACCGCCTCGAGCGAGATCGTCGTCTGATCCATGCAGACCCGTCCGAGGATCGGGCAGCGCTGTCCCTGGACGAGGAACCAGCCCTGGTTGGAGAGCGTTCGTGGGAGACCATCCGCGTAGCCGACGGGGACGAGACCGCAGCGGGTGAGCGCTTTGGTGACATAGGTGTGTCCGTAGGAGATTCCTTCGCCCGGGTGGACAGCGAAGCAGCGAGCGAGCCGAGCCTGGAGCGTGAGCGCTGGTCGAATGCCGGGTGGAAGCACCATCGCTGGGTCGGGCGCCAGACCATAGAAGAGGATACCGACCCGAACCACGCGCCGGCCGGGGAGATCGGGATCGCCGAGCGCGCCGCGCAGTGTGGCGGCGCTGTTCGCTTGGTGCACGACCGGCGGGTGGATCCCTTCGGCCAGCAACCGCTGGCGGACGGCGCGGAAGCGCTCCATCTGGCGACGGAGCATCCGGCAATCCGGGGCATCGGCGGTCGCGAAGTGGGTGTAGATCCCCTCGAAGGAGAGGAGCGGGTCGGATGCCAACCGGCGGGCCAGCGCGACCGCTTCGTCGGGTGCGGCACCGAACCGGTGCATGCCGGTATCGACTTCGAGGTGGACACGGGCTGGGCGACCGAGCGCGCTGGCGGCCGAGCGGACTGCCTCGACGTCGGCCAAGGAGCCGACCGCCAGGGTGAGGTCAGCTTCGACCGCTGCGCGCAGGCGTGCATGGTTGGGGGGACCCAGCACGATGACGGGAGCAGTGAGACCGGCTCGGCGCAGGAGCAAGCCTTCCTCGATGCGTGCGACGCCGAGCCAGCGTGCGCCCCCCGCCAGCGCGGCCAGCGCACTGGGGACGAGTCCGTGGCCGTAGGCATTGGCCTTGAGGACCGCGAGGAGTTCGACACCGGGCGGGAGGAGGCGGGCCAGCGTCCGGGCATTCGTCGCCAGTCGGTCCAGATCGATGACCGCATGGAGCCCGGCCCGTGCAGAGGACAGTCGCGTCGACCAGTCGACCTGCTCGGTCGCTACGGAGGGTGCGGGATTATCGTGCTGATGGGGATCCCCGAGACCGGGGTCGCGTTGCGTTCCCATCCCTTCCCCCGGAGTGTCTGTCACCAGTATGCCCCAGCAGCAGGTGGGGGAGAGAAGATGGCGCTCGCCTTTCCCAGCGATAGAGCCCCTCGTTGGGCGCGAGTTTCCACGGAGGAGAGCAAGGTGACACGCACCGCGGCGTGGATCGGCGGTGTCGACGATCCTGGTGCCACGGTCATCATCGCGCCGCGGGCTCGGCCGGCCCTCCGGGCTGGCGGGTCAGGCAGCGCCTGCCCCCTACGAGGCGGGGATCCGGTGCTGCCCTTCCGTGCAGGCATGCGCCGCGCCGGGGGATGTACCGCCGACCCGTGTCGGGGCGACGCAGCGCGTCGCCCGCCGCGCCGGGAGGCGCGGCAAAACAGATCGCGGCATCCGACGCCGCTGCGACGTTGGCAGCCACAACGGCTGCCTCATCCCCGCAGGCTGGTGCCGGCCCTCCGGGCCGACGGGTCAGGCACCGCCTGACCCCTACGGGTTGGGACGTTCCGCCGAACCCTGGTTCACAGGTACACTACCGGGGCAATCGGCCCATCTTGTCAGGGTAAGGCGTGCCTCACCCGCCGTGCCAGTGGCGCGGTAACCGCCGTGGTAACCACCACCGTGACCATTTCGCATGGTGCCGTGGGCATCCGGCCACGCCGCCGGTGCCGGCCCTGGCGGGCCGGCGGGTCAGGCAGCGCCTGACCCCTACCGAACGAAGTTCACGCACCGTCGATCCGTGCAGGGGTGCGTCGCACCGGGGACGGGCAGCCGACCCCTGTAGGGGCGAGGCGATGCCTCGCCCGCCGCGCCTGCTGGCGCGGCAACACCCGTGGCACGCATCGACCACGTCGCCGATCCACCCGGCGCCGCGCCCATCGCCCTGCCCGGGGATTGCCGGCCCTGGCGGGCCGGCGGGTCGGGCAGCGCCTGACCCCTACAGGGTGGGGGTGTGCGCCGTTCCCTCGCGTGCCGATCCCACCAGGCGCACGCACGCGGTCTCGCCATCGGGCTCGAGAACGA
>DAOTYK010000347.1:0-3104 GCA_034434855.1 Thermomicrobium sp. | reverse complement strand
GTACGTTAGCTATCGGTATCCGCTCGGACATCCTCTTCTGGCCCAACCAGGTGAGGAGCCTCGCCGAAGACTTGCGTGCGCTCGGCGTCGATGCTCGCTATTGGGAACTCGATTCCCCCAACGGGCATGATGCGTTCTTGAAAGACTTCGACCAGATCGGGCCAGTGATCGCTGCGTTCCTCGCCGAGCCATGAAAGCCGTACCGAAACCGCCTCCGCTCGCTGCCCGCGGGCGGCAAGGAACCCCGCCCGACGAGCCGGACAGCGCCGTCCGGCTCGTCGGTTTTCTCCTGTCGAACGCTGCTTCACGGAGCTGGCTCGAGGTTAGGCAGGAGCGCTGGTCCGAAGCGAACAGCATCGAGCACGTCAGCGATCACTGCACTCGCGGTCGGTGACGGTCCAGCGCCCGGCCCATACAGGACGATGGTTCCCACTCGATCCCCGGTCAACTCGATGGCGTTGAGATTCAAACGAACGTGCGCCAGAAGATCGCTCGCTGGGACGAAAACCGGTCGCACGCGCAATCGCCAGACCTCGTCCGCCAACTCTGCCTCGGCCAGCAACTTCATCGCTCCACCACGGGTACGCGCGTCGAGGATCTGATCCGGCGTCACACTGGTAATGCCGCGCCGCTCGACCACTTCCGGCCTGATATGCCTGCCTGCGGCCAACGAGGCGAGAATGCTCAACTTGTAGGCAGCATCGTAACCCTCGACATCAGCCGTTGGATCCGGTTCTGCGTAACCGAGCTCTTGCGCTTGTCGCAGCGCCTCCTGATAGGGCACCCCTTCTTCTGCCATGAGCGTCAGGATGAAATTCGTCGTGCCATTCACGATGCCGCGGATGCGGTGCAGACGATTCGTGGTCAAGAGTTGCCGTAGGCTGACCATGAGCGGAATCCCCGCGCCCACACTCGCCTCGAACAGCAGGGCCCGCTGGTGTTCCCGCGCTACCGTGACCAGCTCGGCAAAGTGCTTGCTCAGGGCCTCCTTGTTGGCCGTGACGACATGTTTACCCGCCTCGAGCGCACGTTTCATATAGGTCGCTGCTGGCTCCTCTCCCCCGAGTACCTCGACGACGACTCGAACCGACGGATCCGCCAAGATTGGCTCGATCGAGGTCGTCGCCGCCTGCTCGCCGAGGCCAGCCTGGACAACCCGGTCCCGGTGCCGCGCGAGCCCCCACCGCACGTCCAAGAAGAGTCCAGTCCGCTCGGCAATGCGTTTACGCTCCTCACGAATCATGCGGAGGACGGCACTTCCGATCGTTCCCACTCCGAGCAGGGCGATCCCGACAGTCTCCATATGACGCTCTCCTCACCCGTGACTTGACCATGCCACGCCCGCTTGGTACAGTGGCAGCGGGCGTTGACAGGGTAGGTGAGCCCACGCCCTCTGCGCAAGCGGACGAACTGAAAGGACGAACGTCGTGCGGACAGCGAAGCGGACCACAACCGGAACGACCGCGACTCGCTGCGCCGGCGTGCGCTCGGGGAGTCCGTAACGCGCGGTCGAACTCGAGCGAACGCCGGCAGGGGTTTCGACCTCTGCCGGTTTTGTTGTGCCGGCACCATCAGTGAAGGGAGGAACTCGTGGCTGATCGAATCGACGTCGCTATCCTGGCGGCAACCGGTAGCGTCGGCCAGCGCTTCGTCCAACTCCTGGCTGGCCATCCCTGGTTCCGGATCGCCGAACTCGTCGCGAGCGACCGCTCAGCCGGGAAGCGCTATGCTGAAGCCGTGAACTGGCGCATCAGCGCTGCTCCGCCAGAAGAAGTTCGCGACCTCGTGGTGAAGCACATCGAAGAGCCGATCACCAGCCCGATCGTTTTCTCGGCCCTCCCCGGTGGAGTGGCTGGACCGATCGAGGAAGCGTTGGCCGCTGAAGGAAAGAAGGTGTTCACGAACGCGCGCGACCACCGGATGGATCCGGATGTGCCCCTCCTCATCCCCGAGGTGAACCCCGACCATGCCCGGGCGATCGAGCGACAGCGGCAGCTCCGCGGATGGCGCGAGGGGTTCATTGTCGCCAACCCCAACTGCTCGACGATCCATCTCGTCCTCGCACTCAAGCCGATTCATGATGCCTTTGGGATCGAGCGAGGCATCGTCACCACGCTCCAGGCGTCCTCGGGCGCCGGTTATCCTGGTGTTCCTTCGCTCGATCTCATCGATAACGTCATCCCGTACATCGGTGGAGAAGAAGAAAAGATCGAGGCCGAATCACGCAAGATCCTCGGTCGCTGGATCGACGGGAGCTTCGAAGACGCCCCGATCGTGCTCAGTGCGCACTGCAATCGAGTCCCCGTGCGCGACGGACATTTGGAGACCGTGAGCCTGGATCTCCATCGTTCGGCGACCCCAGCGGAGGTGGTCGACGTGCTTCGAGCGTTCCGTGCCCGTCCACAGGAACTGGAACTCCCCAGCGCTCCCCGTCACCCCGTCATCGTGCTGGACGAGCCCGACCGGCCGCAACCAGTGCTCGACCGAGACACAGAACACGGTATGGCATCGGTCGTTGGTCGGGTTCGGCCATGCTCGGTGTTCGATATCCGGTTCGTCGTTCTCGGCCACAACACGATCCGCGGAGCCGCCGGCGCCTCGGTCTTGAATGCCGAGCTTTTCTACCGCGAAGGGTTGCTGTAGAGCGCAAACGAGAGCGCGGCAGGGCAGGCCGCGACCTGCCGCGCTCTCTCTCACGACACAGCTGAAACAAGCTCAGGAATACGAGCGGCGAGTTCTGGCCGGGTCACCAACGGATAGGCTAGGCTGTCGGCCAATGCCAACCAGGACGCCTCGATGATGTTCTCCGAGGAACCCACTGTGTTCCAGCTGCCATGCGCGTCACCGGAGCGGATCCAGACGCGCACCTTTGCGCCCGTACCGTGATGGTCATCGAGGACGCGGACCTTATAGTCTTCGAGATCTACTTCAGCGATCTCCGGGTAGAACTCCTGCAGCGCCTTGCGGGTGGCTCGGTCCAGGGCATTCACCGGTCCGTTACCCTCGGCCGCGGTGTGGAAGACGTGCTGACCGATGCGCAACTTCACCATCGCCTCGGCGAGCATGCCGCGCCCATTGCGATATTCGGTCAGGACCGTGTAGTC
>DAOTYK010000346.1:0-4508 GCA_034434855.1 Thermomicrobium sp. | reverse complement strand
GTTGAAGCTACTGACGAAGCCGAGAAGCGGAGACAAGGTCCGGCTGATGTACACATAGTCGCCACCACTCCGCGGGAGAGCAGCCGCGAAGAAGGCGTACGTCGCCGCGTGGGCGAGAGCCAACAGCCCAGCGACCAGAACACCGCCGAGCATGCTGGCTCCCGGATAGAATGCAGGAACGAACAGCAGGATGAAGAGCACGCCCAAACCGATGTTCTGGTTGTTCGTGTTGTAGACGAAAATATCGAGGAGCGAAAGCTCCTTCGTCAGACCGGTCGCCTCGCGGACGAAGGTCCGCGGTCGCCCCCAACCGCGCTCTGCTGCCATCCCACTCATCGTCTCCTCCTCGAGTCTCTCACTCGACCGGGATTTCGCGATAGGCGAGCGAGAGATCGATGCCTTGGCGAGCTCGCCACCAGCGTGCGATCGCGTAAATGACGAGCCCGGAGACGAAAATGGCGATGTTCAGCAGGAACATCCCGAAGCCGAGGATCCCCTCCCGCAGAGTGCTAGGATCCAAGCTGATGCCCGAATACGGATCGTTGAGATACGCCCATTGCATCACGAGACAGGCAACGATCGAGATCGCTCCCACCAGGCTCAGGACCGGTAGACGCCCGAGCCGCCATGCCACCGGCGAGCCGGTGAAGAGTTCGGGCCTTCGGTAGGGCAAGAGCACCGCACTGAGCGAGACCATGATGAAGGTCAAGAGGAAACCGAAGATGCCGACCAACGTGGCAAAGTACGGCGTGAAGACATAGATCGCCAGCGAAACGATGGAAAGGGAACCCATCACCACGAGGCTCACCACCGGGGTATGGAAGCGCGGGCTCACCCAGGCCAACGCGGACGGCATCAGTCCATCGATCGCATAGGCCACGAGATTCCGCGAAGCATTGAGGATTTGTCCTGGCAGCCACGCGTAGCTCCAGAAGATGAACCCGAATCCGATGAGAAAAGCGACGAGCAGGCTGCCGCTTCCCAACGCGATGAGTTCGTGGAAACGCGGGGCGGCTGCTAAGCCGACAGCACTCGCCCCTGCATCGCCGAGCGTGCTGATCGCGCCGATCAGATCAGCGCCGACCGCACGAGAAACGCTCCAGACGAGCAAAAGCCCCCAGACAAGGGCATAAACGACTGTTCCAGGAATCGCCCACACCTGGATCTTGCTCGCTTGCTTCACTTCCCCACCGATATATGCGCTCGAAAAACTGAAACCCATCGTGAGATAGATCCACGTCATGGTGATGATGGTGTTCCGCAGATCGAACGGTTGGGGCTGATAGCCGCTTTCTCGGAGCAGCGCTTCCAAGATATCAGGGCGCCCAGCCAAATTTCCGAGATACTGGGCGAGATTCGACTGAAGCACAGCTGGCGATCGCACCAGTGCGACGAGCACGACGAGGGCTGTCGCCAGCATCGCCAAGATAAACAAGACATTTTGCACTCGGAAATAGACGCGAAGTCCGAGAATGAAAAGTCCTGTCAAAACCACGATCAGGAGTGCACCGATGACGAACATTCCGGTCGGCGAAGCCGCCCAATCAGCGAAACGCAGGACGTCCTCGTTCCCAGTGAAAGCCGCCAGGATACGCATGAATGGCGCGATCCCGAAACTGGCTAGAAACGCCGAGGGGACGCCACCGTACAGGACCCACCACACCGTCGTGTTCCAGTTCGACATCATCCCCCAAGCTGGGCCGAGCACGCGGCTCACATAGACATAGTCACCACCACTGCGCGGCATGATGGCCGCGAGCATACCGTAGGTCGCTGCGGTCGGCAGCGCCAGGAGTGCACAGAAGAGCAGCGAAAGCGGGAGACTCACTCCTCCGTAGGAAGGCATGAACAGGAACATCAGTGCGACCATGAGGCCAACGGAGATGAAATTGACATTGTAGACGAGCGCGTCGAACCAGCCAGCCTCGCGCACGAGACCAGTCGCAGCACGTGTGAAGACACGCGGCCCTCTGGCCTGACTCCTGTCCGGCATTCGCTCTGCTCCTTTCTCGGCCACAACCCCTCACTGCCATACCGCTCCAACAACACCGCCCGAGTCGGCGCACCGTCCGCACCGGCGATCGGTAGAGGAAGACACACGAGGAGGTATCGATCTCCTGCCGGGATCTCGCGGAGCCCGCGCAGGTTTTCGACGATCAAGACATCCGCGCCGAGCAGGCACGCGTGAGCATGGGACGTTCCCTGCACCGTCGAATCGATGTTGAGCGCGTCGATGCCGACGAGTCCGATCCCTGACGCCGCTAACCAGCTCGCCGCGTCCTCAGCGAGGTAGGGATGAACGAAATAACGGTCCGATCCCCAATACCGATCCCAGCCAGTCGCCAGGAGGACAGCAGCGCCACGGGGAGGGATGCCGAGATGCTGCCGGAGCAGCGCCAGCGAGATCGCATCGTCATCGGCCATGTCCGGAAGCTGGAGCAGGACAGCGGGCACGATGAACCGCTCTGCAGGATAATCGGTAATCGATCGCCCGGCGGGAAAGAAATGAGCCGGTGCATCGACATGCGTCCCGGAATGGCTGCCCATCGTCACGCGTGTCACCCGCCACGGTGCCGAGACCGCCACCGTTTCCAGACGCACCGCGGGATCACCGGGGAACACGAGCATGCCCGACTCGATCGGGTGCGAAATGTCATACACCCGCATCGTGTTCACCCACTGACGAGCTGATAGTTGGCCACGCGATCGTCCTCCAATCGGACGAGTGCGCCATGAAGGACTCCCTCACCGTAGGCCGAACCCGGGTTGATACAGAGCGTCCGACCGATGCGCACAGCTCCGCGCGACTCGTGGATATGCCCATGCAGACTCAGAACCGGTTGGTAACGCTCGATCGCCTCGCGCACGGCGCGGCTCCCCACCGGAACCATGTTCGGTTGTCCGCCCACCATGACGACCGAGAGGTCCTCCCGCAGTTGCGGCGCACTGTCCAGCGTGGAGTCATAGGGTGGGCAGTGCAGGTTGAAGATCACCGGGAGGCTCGGATCCAACTCGCGGGCCAGTCGTTCGATGCGAGCGGCCAGCTCTTCCTCCGGGAGCTCGCGCGGGCTATTCCAGGGAGTCGGATTCGCCCAGGCGAGACTCAGCAGTTGATATCCGTCGATTTCCACGATCGCGCCATCGGGGTTGACGACGACGTCGCTTCCGGCAAGAGCGTCGTCGATATCGAACTCGTCATCGTTCCCTGGCATGACGAAGCAGCGCACACCGGTCCCACGCAAGCGTTCCTCAGCGAGGCGGACCCAGCGCGCCACCGACTCGCGCATCAGGCGCCGAAAGACTCCGTCGGCATAGTCTCGATCCGCTTCCAGTCGAGCCAACTCCTCCGGTCCGCAACGGTACGGATAGAACCCATTGAAACGGATACGCTTCTCGGCTTCCGTCACCTCCTCCAGCGACCGCAGTACTTCGTGCCGTCCGAGGAAAGACATCTCCCAGTGACCATCGACCTCCACGATCGGCACGAGCACCTTCCCGGTCAAGTCGCCACCGAGAATGAGTGTGTCCACACCATAGAACTTCGCGGCGTTGAGGAATTTCAGAAAACATCGCTCCGAACCATGTATGTCACTCGTATAGTAGAGCGCCAATCGACGCGTCGCTTGCCCTTTTCCTTTTCGGAACCAGACCATGTCATTCCCGCCCTACCCAGACCGGTGCTCAATCGCGCCGAACTTCCTCCGGCAATTCGTACCAGCGCTTGCGCTCACCGATCATCGCGCGCAGTTTCCAGGCACGACTCTTCGGTGCTTCTTCGACGGCCCGCCACAATTCTTCGAGCCGCCGCAAGGAGACGAACTCGTCAGCGAGTTCTCGCTCGAGGATCAGGGATCGTACCCGATCGACGTTCTCCTTGGCCGTGCGATACCAACCCCAGTCCGTGCTCAAGACATCCACGATACGGCGAATATCGAGCGTCTCCTCATCGCCATAACCAAGCGGATGATCATGAAGCAGGGCGACGATATCGATCAGATCCTTTTCGTTCGCCTCCCAGATCTGTAGCTTGGTCAAAAGCAAGTCGGCAAGCGGAAGTGTCCAGCGATCCCGCTCCAGCCGGCCACGAAAGTCCAGGGTGTGGCACATGCGCAACTGATCGAGGAAGACGTCGATCTGCCGCTCGTGCAGCGGATCCCAGAAGAAGAGCCGCTGGTGACCGTGCAGCGTGTTGAACTCGCGATCCGCTTGATACCCGAGATCAGCGAAGAGCTCCTCGATCGCACGCTTCTGCGCCGACAACCCGACGAAATCGGCATCGCGATAGACACGTTGCAGCGCGCGGTGAGACGCGCTCGGCGAGTGCAAAAAGACGGCGACACCACCGAGAACCCGAAGCGTCACGCCACGCGCCTCGGCTGCCTCGAGCACGCGCCGCACCTCGTCGCGGATATCGTCGAGAGGCTGCGTCGAAACCGTCGTCGGTTCCACCGATCAGACCTCCAGACTCTGTCTCGTTCTCTTCCCTCGCTCGAGCCGATCCGGCATCG
>DAOTYK010000345.1:0-24742 GCA_034434855.1 Thermomicrobium sp. | reverse complement strand
TCGAACCGACGCTGCTGCAGTCCGCGTACTTCCGACCGCACAATCGCTCCGGCATCCCGGGCCTGTACTTCGTCGGCGCTGGCACACACCCTGGCGCAGGTCTGCCCGGCGTTCTGCTCTCTGCTGCTGTCACGAGTCGCGTCCTCGGTGAGGACATACCACTGGAGCGAGACCGCCTCGCTCTGACAGCCGAAAGTCTCGCGGGAGAGAGGGGAATACGATGAGCAGTCGAGGTACACCGTCCAACGTCACCATCGGCGAGAAGGAGATCGTGGTCGCCGAGGTACTCGGGTTTTGTTGGGGCGTTCGCCGCGCCCTGGAAATCGTGCGGAACGCTGCCCGCGAGCGACCCGTCGCCGCACTCGGCGACATCATCCATAACCCGATCGTCGTCGAGCAATTGACACGCGAGGGTGTCTTTCCGGTGACCGACCTGGTCGAAGCCAAGCGACACGGGCTCGATCGCGTCGCGATCACCGCCCACGGTGCCCCACCGACTCGCTATCGGGAAGCATCGGCGAACGATCTCGAGGTGATCGACACCACGTGCCCGCTGGTCACGAAAGTACAACGATTAGCTCAGAAGCTGGCGCTCCAGGGTTATTTCCTCGTCGTGTATGGGGATGCACAACACCCCGAAGTACGGGGCGTCCTGGGCTGGGCTGGGACCGAGCGTGCCTGCGCGGCGAAGAGTCTCGACGACCTTCCGTGGGATGGTCCACGCGGTTCTGGGGCAATGCAGCCACCGCCGCGCAAAGTGGCAGTGATCGCACAAACGACCAAACGAACCGATGAGTTCACGGCGTTCGCGCAAGCACTCGCTGCCTGGGTGCTGCCACATGGTGGAGAATTGCGTGTCGTCAACACCATCTGTCAGCCCACCTGGGAACGGCAGGAAGCGCTCGCTCGCTTGGCTCGCACGGTCGACCTCGTGCTGGTGATCGGAGGACGCAAGAGCTCCAATTCCGCGCGTCTCGTCGAGGTGAGTCGGTCATTGGGCACCCCGAGTGTGCTCGTCGAGCGACCCGACCAACTCGATCCCACGCTCCTCGCTCCGGTCCGTCGCGTCGGTATTACGGCGGGAGCCTCCACACCTGACGAGGTGATCCTGGCCGTCATCGAGGCACTCGTCCGCCTCGGCTTTTCACCACCGCAACGACTTTGGCGAGACGACGATCCGGACGTCGAGGAGTTCGCCGACTGACCGACACCACCCTCCGATGCTAGACTGCACCGTGCATGGTCGGTGAGCTGGCAACCCCAGAAGGGACAGCACGGTGAAGACAGTATCGACCAATGCGATGGCGGGGATCGATCGGGAAACACGTGACGCTGTCGCAGCACTCGAACAAGCCCTCCGCTGGCGGATCGAGGGTGAAGTTCGCTTCGACCTGTACGATCGCATGCTCTACAGCACCGATGCCTCGAACTACCAGATCGAACCGCTCGGCGTTGTCATCCCACGGACCTACGACGATGTGCGGACGACCCTCGAACTGGCGCGGGAGCATCGGGTTCCAGTCCTCCCACGCGGTGGTGGCAGCAGCCTCGCGGGACAGGCGGTCGGGAGAGCAGTCATCATCGACTTTTCGAAATATCTGAACGAGTTGCTCGAGATCGACCCGTCCGCTCGCCTCGCACGCGTTCAGCCGGGCATGGTGCTGGCTCAGCTCAATGCGCGCCTTCGTCGGCACGGTCTGATGTTCGGTCCCGATCCCGCCAGTGCCGATCGCGCGACGATCGGTGGGGTCATCGGGAACAACGCGTCAGGATCGCACTCGATCCTCTACGGCATGACAGCTGACCATGTGGTAGAAGCCCACACGTTGTTAGCGGATGGTACCGAGCTGAGCTTCCGTGCCCTCTCGTGGGAGGAGGTAGAGCGACGCGCAGCGACCGAGTCGCGCGAAGGCCAGCTGTACCGTGAGCTTTTGCGACTGCGCGCGGAGTACGGGGAAGCGATCGCCCGCGATTATCCCAAGCACTGGCGACGAGCGAGCGGCTACGGGTTACCCGTCCTCCTGGAGCCCCAACTCAACGTGGCCCGGCTCCTGGCGAGTTCGGAAGGAACCCTGGCCATCGGGCTGGAATACACGCTTGCCCTGGTTCCCGTGCCGCAGCACACCGGCCTGGTTCTCCTGCAATTCGACGACCTCGTCGCCGCGATGGAGGCGGTCCCCTCCTTGCTGGAGACCGGTCCAGCAGCGGTCGAGCTCATGGATGGCATGTTGATCCGGCTCACTCGGGAACAACCGGGTTACGCACCCCGCATCGCTTTCTTGCGTGGCGATCCTGAAGCGCTTTTGATGATCGAGTACTTCGCGGAAAGCGAGTCCGAACTCCGAGCGAAAATCGATCGGCTCCTCGCCCTGACCGGTGAAAATCGGTTGGGTCGCGATCCACTCGCCATCCTCGACCGCCAGCAGCAAGCTGACGTCTGGGCGGTCCGCAAGGCCGGACTGGGCCTGCTCTACAGTATCCGGAGCGATTTCAAGCCGATCGCCTGCATCGAGGACGTGTCCGTGCCAGTCGAGCATCTTGCGGACTACGTCCGCGAGATCCTTCGTCTCGTGGCCGAGCATGGTACGACCGCGGCTTTCTATGCCCATGCCAGTGCCGGCTGTCTCCATGTGCGGCCATTGGTCAACCTCAAGACCGGCGAAGGTGTGCGCATCATGCGAGCACTGACCGAAGGGTCGCTCGCCTTGGCGAAGCGGTTCGGTGGTGTGCTGAGCGGCGAGCACGGTGACGGGCTCGCGCGGGGTGAACTGAACCCGCTTCTGTTCGGCCCCACTCTCTACCAGTGCATGCGGGAACTCAAAGCGGCTTTCGATCCGCTGCGGCTCCTCAATCCCGGCAAGATCGTCGATTGCCCGCCGCTCGATCAGCATCTCCGCTATGGCCCCGATTACCGACCATTGGAACCCAAGACCTACTTCCGCTTTGCACACGACGGCGGTTTCCTCCGTGCGATCGAGATGTGTAATGGTGCTGGGGTCTGCCGCAAGCTCGGTACCGGGACCATGTGTCCCTCGTACATGGCGACGCGCGACGAGCGAGATACGACCCGAGCACGAGCGAACGTCTTGCGGAACGCGCTTGCCGGGCGCATCTTGACCCCCCGTCATTTCACTGATCCCCGCACCTATGAAGTGCTCGATCTCTGTCTCTCCTGCAAGGCCTGCAAAACGGAATGTCCTTCCAGCGTCGACATGGCTCGCATCAAATCGGAGTTTCTGGCCCAATACTATGCGGCTCACGGCACGCCCCTGCGTGCCCGTGCGTTCGGTCATATCCATCTCCTCAACCGCATCGGTTCCCGCACGGCTCCCGTGAGCAACCTGCTCGCCCGCAGCCCGCTCGGTGCGGTGGGCAAGCGCCTGCTCGGCGTGCACCCGGAGCGAGCCCTACCCACGTTCGCCCGCGTTCCCTTCGATCGCTGGTTCCGGGAACAGCACGTCCCACAGACCGATGGTCTGCGCGGCCCAGTCGTGTACTTCCACGATACCTTCGCCACCTACAACTACCCGGAGATCGGCCGGGCAACCGTCGCGCTCCTCGAAGCAGCTGGCTATCAAGTGCTCGTCCTCGAACGGCGCCGTTGCTGCGGCCGACCGATGATCTCCAAGGGTCTCTTGCGCGACGCGCAGCAGCTCGCGCGGGAGAACGTGGCACTCTTGGCACCCTTCGCCCGTGCGGGCATTCCGATCGTCGGTACCGAGCCGAGCTGCATCTTGAGCTTCCGCGACGAGTATCCTGACCTGTTACCGGACAGTCCGGACGTTGCCGCCGTTGCCGAACGCAGCTTCCTCATCGACGAATTCCTCGCTCGGGCGATGGAACACGAAGGCGCGAAGCTCCCCTGGCGATCCGATCCGGGTCCACGCGTTCTCTTCCACGGCCATTGCCATCAAAAGGCGCTCGTCGGTATCAAACACACGATGACCCTGTTGCGCGCCGCTGGTTGCCAGGTCGAGGAAAGCGGCGCCGGATGCTGCGGGATGGCCGGCTCCTTCGGCTACGAGGCGGAACACTACGAGATTTCGCGCAAGGTGGGGGCGGATCGTCTGTTCCCGAAAGTCCTCGAACAGCCGGACGATGCGGTAATCGCCGTCATGGGCGTCTCCTGCCGGGAGCAGATCGCCCACTTCACGGGACGTCGACCGTTCCACGTGACCGAAGTACTGGCCCAGCGGCTCGATCGCACACATCATTGAAGGCAGCCTCAACACGCAGCCGAGACCGGGAGACGAGGATGACGCCACCGCAGCACGCGCCGATACATTGGTCAGCCTTCGTCGACGCCTTGGTGAGCGCCTTGGCACGCTCCCGTGGCAAGACAGCTCAGCCCCCCGATCCGACGCTCGTCAACGAGCTGCGGATCGCGCTCGCCGCTCGACGCGAACTCGGCCCGGAGTACGATCGGGAACTCGCCGAAGCGTTTCTCCAGGAAGTGAGCCGGGGGCTCGAAGAGCGTGTGGAGCAACTTTGGCGCCAGTACGAGCGGCGACGACGGCGGGCCGCGATCGGCCGCGGTCTCTTGCTCACCATGGTGCTGTTGACCTCGATTCCTCTCACGTTCGTCGCTGGTGCGACGACCGGAGTCACCGGCATCATCGTGGTCTGGGTCGGTCTGATCGTGCTCACCGCACTCGCGCTGCTCCTCCTGCGGAGTCAATGACGGCTCGCCGCTGGTGCTTTCGCATCCTCGTAGAGTCGCGCCCGAACGGCGAGGACATCTGCTCGCAGTTGCTCATCGCTCCGCAGCTGCTCCTCCACCTTGTCCACGCCGTGGAGAACAGTCGTGTGGTCGCGCCCTCCGAGCCGCTGGCCGATCTCCACCAGGGAAAGTCCCAGTTCCTCGCGCAAGAGATACATCGCGATCTGGCGCGGCAGGACGATCTCGCGACGCCGGCCTGGGCCGACGAGCTCTGCCAGGGAAACTCGGAAGTGCTGGCAGACAGCCTGCAACACGAGTTCCGGCGTCAGCTGTTCGCGTACTGCTCGTGCGTCTCCTTCACGGAGTGCCTCGACAGCGAGCGCCAGGGTGATCGGCTGGTGCGTCAATTGGGCCAGCGCGACGATCCGATTGAGCGCCCCTTCCAACTCCCGGATATTGCTCTCGATCCGCCGAGCCACGAACTCCACGACATCCGACGGCATCTGGACACCAAGCTCGCGCCCCTTCTCGATCAGGATCGCTTGGCGTGTCTCGAGATCGGGTGGCTGGATGTCCGCGAGGAGCCCGCCCTCGAAACGGGACCGCAAGCGATCCGCCAAATCCGGAATGAGGCGCGGCGGTCGATCACTGGAAATGACGATCTGCTTCCCTGCCTGGTAGAGTGCATTGAATGTATGGAAAAACTCTTCTTGTGTACTCTCCTTTCCTGCGATGAACTGAATGTCATCAATCATCAAAATATCGATGGTTCGATACCGATTACGGAAGTCGTCGGTCCGCTGATGTCGAATGGCATTGATCAGCTCGTTCGTGAACACTTCCGACGACACGTAGCACACCTTGAGGATGGGCCGGTTCGCCAGCGCGCGGTGACCGATGGCATGCAGAAGATGGGTCTTCCCCAGGCCGACCCCTCCGTAGATGAACAGCGGGTTGAATTTCTCACCAGGGCGCTCAGCGACTGCCAAGGCCGCGGCATGAGCCAGGCGATTGTTCGGCCCGACCACGAACTTCTCGAAGGTGTAACGGGGATTCAGCCCATGCTCCGGGGAAGGTGTCAACGAGAGTTGCTTGGAGGCCGATCCTTCCTCATGAACGAGTCCCCGTCGCTGTGGACGACGCTGTACCGGGTGTTCCTCGTCATCCTGTCCGTGAACCGTGAAGTGAACCGCGATAGGGCGCCCCAAGAGGAGCGACAAGGTTTCTTGGATATCGGCAGCGAACTTATTGCGTAACTGCTCGGCCGCGAAACTGGAGGGTGCGGCGATCGTGGCTCGTTCCCCCTCGAGCGCGACCAGTTCCGTATGCTTGAGCCACGTCTCGAAGTTGGCCCGCGAAACCCGCTTGGCCAGATCCCCGAGAGCGACCTGCCAAAGCTGTTTCGTCCGCATCGCCGCCCCCTGATCCATGTGTACGTACACCTGGGCTGCATCCTAGCACGCTGCATCCCGCCTGGCAACCTGTGCCAGGAAGTCGCAACTGCCACCCTGATCACGTCGAGCCGGGCATGCGCCCGGCTCGAACGCGGGAAGGGGAGGGGTGGAGCGGTGTGTGCACCATCTGGTGTTCTGCAGCCGTTCACCTTCATTATACGTCAAGCTGCACCCACTGGATCGCCAGCTGATTTCGCTCGACATCGTCGAACGATTTGAAATGTTCGAAAGGAACGCGTACACTGGCCGCCGGCGTGTCCTGTGCCGGAGGTGAAGGCATGGAGCAACGTGACGAGATCATCGAAGCGATCCTTCGCGAGATGCGCGATATCGTCGCCTACTTGCACCGACGTAGCCCGCCGCCGTTGCTGGCTTGGGATCTCTCGATGGCCCAACTCAAAGTGCTCTTCGCACTCGCCTGCCGCGGCCCCCTCACGGTCAGCGAGGTTGCCGAACGACTCCGCATCAGTCCACCGACGGCGAGCCATTTGATCGAGCGGTTGACTCAGCTGGGACTGGTGACGAGGCGCGAAGACGAGCGCGATCGTCGGCGCACGCTCGTCGGTTTGACAGCCGACGGCCGAGCAGTGCTCGACCAGTTGCGCCAGGGAAGCGAGCACACCTGGCGAGACCTTTTGAGCGACCTGGCAAGCGAGGATCTGCAGGCATTGCTGCGTGGGCTCCGTGCACTCGCCGGAGCCGCCCGTCGAGCGAGCAACGAGACGATGGAATGGGAGAGCTGAGTATGGAAACACAAACCGTTCGCGAGACAACCGCAACGGAACAGGCCGAGACCGAACGAACTCGTCTGGCTTTGATCCTTCCGGGCCTTCTGCTCGGTCTGTTGCTCGCTGCACTCGATCAGACGATCGTCGGCACAGCGATGCCGCGTGTCATTGCCGAACTCCAAGGGCTCGAACACTACGCGTGGGTCTTCACCGCCTATATGCTCACATCGACCGTCACGGTACCACTTTACGGAAAGCTCTCGGATCTCTATGGTCGGCGAACGTTTTTCCTCTTCGGCATGATCGTCTTTCTGATCGGTTCGGCACTTTCGGGAATGGCGCAGAGCATGACCCAATTGATTCTCTTCCGCGCTCTCCAAGGCATCGGGGGCGGGGCACTCTTCCCGATCGCCATCGCGATCGTCGGCGACCTCTTTCCGCCGGCCGAGCGCGGTAAGTGGCAAGGACTGTTCGCTGCCGTCTTCGGTTTCAGCGCCATCATCGGACCGAGCCTGGGCGGCTGGATCACCGACAACTGGGGATGGCGATGGGTGTTCTACGTCAACATGCCGGTCGGCGCCCTCGCTCTCCTCACGACCGGCCTGACGATGCCGAAGCTGGCCAGCGGGCGACGGCACCGCATCGATTATCTCGGTGCCGCTCTGCTGGTCACTGGCGTGACACCGTTGCTCCTCGCTTTCTCCTGGGCAGGAACGGAATATCCGTGGGGTTCACCACCGATCATCGGTCTCTTCGCGGCGAGCGCGCTCTTTCTCGTCCTCTTCATCGCCGCAGAACTGCGAGCACCGGAGCCGATTCTGGATCTGCGGCTGTTCCGGAATCGGATCTTCACCCCCACCTTGCTGGCAGCCTTCCTCATCGCCATCGGGATGTTCGGGACGATCCTTTACCTCCCGCTCTTCGTGCAAGCGGTGCTCGGCCGGACGGCGACCAATTCCGGCGCAGTTTTGACCCCGATGATGCTCGGGTTCGTCTTTTCCAGCATCGTCGGTGGCCAGATCCTCTCGCGCACCGGTCGCTACAAGTTCCTCGCCATCGGCACCGTTGCCGTCGCGGTCATCGGTATGTTTTTCCTCTCCCGGATGGATGTCACGACGAGCAGCGCGACCGTCGTCCGCAATATGATCATTCTCGGGCTCGGTATCGGGACGACGATGAGCCTCTTCACGATCATCGTCCAAAACGCTTTCCCCGCCCAGCGACTGGGAGAGGTCACGTCGGCACTCACCTTCTTTCGCTCGATCGGCGGTACCGTGGGCGCCGCAATTCTGGGAACAGTGATGACGAACCGATTCCAGCACGAGCTCACGACCCGTATTCCGGATACGATCCGCGCCAGCATCCCTGCCCAACAGCTCGACGCGATCAAGAATCCACAGGTCTTCATGAGCCCGGAAGCGATGCAGCAGATGCAGCAACAAGCTGCCGCGTTCGGTCCACGCGGGCAGGAGCTCCTTCAACTACTGCTCACGGCGGTGCGCGAATCCCTGGCCAGCGCGATCGATACCGTGTTCTTCGTCGGGATGCTCATCTTGATCGGAGCGTTCCTCCTCACCTTCTTTATCCCGGAACTCCCTCTCCGCCGCCGCTCGCCAGGCGGAGCACCGTTGGCTCACTGACGCGTCGCAAGCGTCGCTCCGGCCAGTCGTTCTGCAATGACGACTGGCCGGAACGTCCCCCACAGGGGCAACAGGAGCGAGCCGAGGCGCGACGACCACGGCCGAGAGGGCTCGCTCGCACTCGCGTCGTATTTTCGGCGACCGCGACGAACGGTTTCCGCCATGATAAAAGCTGGAGCGAGCGTAGCGAGGGTTCCCGGCTTGACGAGCCGCTGCTTCGGCGGTAGACTTTGCCCTCGCAAAGGAGTCGGTGGTACCGATGCTGTTGCCGAACCGGTGCGACCGCGATCACAACCGATTGCACTATTGTCTCGTACCCCCTTGCCCGACGATGATCGGGGTCTATTCCTTCTGGCCGCGTATCTGCGACTGTAGTCTCCGCTAGAGGTTCCCCCGTCCTCTCACCTCTCACCGAGTGAACGAAGAACGCGACGGGTTCTCCGCTGTCACACACGGCAGCAGGAGCTCGAAAGCGATGGTTCGACGTGTGCGGAGGAGAGTCATGACCGTTCGCACTAATGGTATGCTCGTCAAGGAAGCCGTTTCCAATCTCGCAGCGGCGATTCGCGCCAATCCTCGGCTCGCGACCGGCACGACGACCGTGCGTGTCCATTGGCAAGGCGGAACGCAAGCGATGGGCCGCGTGCGCCAGTTCGAACCCATCGTCATCGACGAACCCCCAGCCTTCGGTGGTACGGACCGCGGCCCCAATCCTGCAGAACTGCTGCTGGTCGCGCTCGGTGCCTGCCAGGAACTGACACTCGCTGTTCTGGCCGAGCAGCTCGGACTCCGGATCGAGACGATCGAAGTCGAGGTCCAGGGCGAACTCGATCTGCGAGGCTTCTTGGGTATCGATCGCGCGGTTCGACCAGGGTTCCAGCGCATCGAGATGACCGTGCACATCACGAGTCCGGAACCGGAGGAGCGACTCCGCGACCTACTCGACCTCGCTGACCAGCTCTGTCCGGTATCCGACATGCTTCGCCAACCAGTTCCGACCGAGACGATCCTCGAGGTATCCCGCCCGATGGGTAGCGGTGCCGATCGTGTCTTGACCACTCGCTGATGATGCGATAGAGTATGGATGTCAGCTCAGTTGTCATGAGATGAAAGGGGAGGTCTCAGGATGGCGACACTGGAGATCGATCCGCGTGTTGCTGCCCGCGGGTACGCCCATCCAGAATCGCTCGTGACGACCGAGTGGGTCGCCGAGCACCTCAACGACCCGAATGTGCGCATCGTGGAGAGCGACGAAGACGTCCTGCTCTATGAACTCGGGCACATTCCGGGCGCGGTGAAGGTCGACTGGCATACCGATCTGCAAGACCCCGTTGTCCGCGATTTCATCGGCCCGGAGCAGTTCGCCGAACTGTGCTCCCGATTGGGCATCACCCCGGAAACGCGCGTCGTATTCTACGGCGACAAGAACAACTGGTGGGCTGCTTACGCCTTTTGGTTCTTCCGTTACATGGGCCACGGTCCATTGTCCATCATGGACGGCGGGCGCAAGAAGTGGGAGGCCGAAGGTCGACCGATGACGCGCGAAGTTCCCACCTATCCTCGCACCAACTATCCGGTACCGAAACCGAATCCTGAACTCCGCGCCTTCCGTGACGAGGTGCTCGCCTTCATCGGTTACCGAGACCGCCAGAAGGTCAGTGAGCCGCGTGGTGCCTTGGTCGATGTGCGCAGTCCCGGCGAATACCGCGGCGAGCTCCTCCACATGCCGGACTACCCCCAGGAAGGAGCGCTGCGCGGTGGCCACATCCCGGGTGCCGCCAATATCCCTTGGGCACAGGCCGTCAACGAGGACGGCACGTTCAAATCGCCGGAAGAGCTCCGCAAACTCTACGAGAGCCAGGGCGTGACACCGGACAAGGAAGTGGTCGTCTACTGCCGAATCGGCGAACGATCCTCGCACACCTGGTTCGTGCTCCACGAACTGCTCGGCTATCCGAAAGTCCGTAACTACGACGGCTCGTGGACCGAGTGGGGGAACGTCGTCGGAGTTCCGATCGAGCGGTAAGCGGCAAGGTTCGAGAGAACCGCACCCTGTCGCGCCTTCGCTCGAGTTTGCTCTGGCCGATCCGGTGCACAGGATCACCGGGGGTGGGGGATGAGTCAGAGTACCTTCGAGCTTCTCCGCGATCACGTCCGCAACCCACGTCATCACGGTCCCCTCGAGGACGCCACCATCGTCCTCGAAGGCGGGAATCCGGAATGCGGTGACGTGGTGACGGTCTACTTGAAGATCGCTCCTGATGGCGAAACGATCGAGGATGCGCATTTTACAGGGCAAGGCTGCGGTGTCAGTCAGGCCGCCGCGTCGCTTCTCATGGAGCGATTGCACCAGGGACAATGGACGATCGGTCGCGTCGCAGCGGTCGACTTCAGTTTGGTGCAAGACCTCGTCGGCCCGGAAGCTGCTCGCTCCCGCCCCCGCTGTGCCTCGCTCGCCTTGAGCGTCCTCAAGGCGGCGATCCAAAAGTACGAGCGCGAACGCCGGCAGGCCCTGCTCGACACCACCCGCGGCGATGAGTCTTCACCATGAGCGTGCTGTGGGACGAGGCGAGTGCGACACGGGAGGTGATCCAATGGCTACCTGGCGACCGGATCCGACCTTTTACCCCTCACCGCGCCTAGCGATGAAGGCACCGCCGGAGAAACTTGCCTATGTCGTTCGGCTCAACCCGAACGGCAGCGGCAACGGTCAGCGCGACGCCATGTGCGTCGTGGATGTCGATCCGCAGTCGAGCACGTACGGCAAGATCGTCGGCGTCACCGAGATGCCGTACGAGGGGGGTGAACTCCACCACTTCGGCTGGAACGCCTGCAGCTCCATGCTCTGCCCGAACGCGCCGCACCCCCACGTGGAGCGACGCTACCTCGTCGTCCCTGATATCCGCAGCTCACACATCACGATCCTCGACACGAAGGAGGATCCCACGCAGCCTCGGGTGGTCAAAGTCATCGATCCAGAGGAGTTGTACGAGCGCGCCTATTACGCGCGACCACACACGGTGCACTGCGGCCCGGACGGCATCTACATCTCGGCACTGGGCACCCCGGAAGGCGAAGGCCCCGGCGGGATCTTCATACTCGACCACGATACCTTCGACGTACTCGGGCGGTGGGAGATCGATCGCGGTGACCAGTACCTGCACTACGACTTCTGGTGGCATCTCGGTTACGACACCATGATCACCAGCGAGTGGGGTACACCGCGCATGGTCGAGCACGGCGTCCTCGGAGAGGAACTCCTCGCTGGCAAGTACGGCCATCGAATCCACCTCTGGGATCTCCATCGGCGGCGTCGGCTCCAAGCGCTCGATTTGGGTAGCGAGCATCAGATGATTCTCGAGCTCCGCCCGGCCCACGATCCCACCAAGGCGTATGGTTTCGTCAACGCAGTCGTGAGCTTGAAGGATCTCTCCTCGAGTATCTGGCTGTGGTATCGCCAGAACGGTGAGTGGAAGATCCAGAAGGTGATCGAGATTCCAGCAGAACCAGCCGAAGAGGATCAACTGCCGGATATCCTCAAGCCGTTCAAGGCGGTACCGCCGCTGGTCACCGACATCGACCTCAGTGTCGATGATCGCTTCCTCTATGTCTCCTGCTGGGGAACCGGTGAACTCCGCCAGTACGACGTCTCGGATCCGTTCGCTCCCAAGCTCACCGGCCTGCTCCAGATCGGCGGAATCGTCCGGCGCGCTGGGCACCCCGCTGTCTCCGGTCCGCTCAACGGCGGCCCACAGATGGTCGAGGTCAGCCGCGACGGTCGCCGTGTCTACTTCACCAACTCTCTCTATCTGCCGTGGGATGCCCAATTCTACCCGGACGGTATCCGCGGCTGGATGGTGAAGGTCGACGTCACCCCAGAGGGCGGAATGCAGTTCGACCCCAACTTCTTCGTCGACTTCGGCGATCAGCGAGCACACCAGATCCGCCTCCAAGGTGGCGACGCATCGAGCGACTCCTATTGCTACCCGTGAGGCGATGACGCGACCGAACGGGAGCGCCCCGCTGCCCTGGCGGGGCGCTCGTCTCGTGTTGGGCTGAACGGAGACGGGATGGAGAACGATCTCTGGGCCTGGTTCTCGCTGGTTTTGCTCGGCGCCTTTCACGGCGCGAATCCAGCCATGGGCTGGCTCTTTGCCGTGGCGCTCGGGTTACAAGAACAACGGCTCGCAGCGGTTCTCGCCGCGCTTGTCCCCATCGCGCTGGGCCACGCTGCAGCCATCGCTGTGATCGCGGTGCTGACCGTTTTCCTCGGCGAGACACTTCCTCAGCCGATCCTCCTACTGGGCGCCGGAGTCGTGCTGATCGGCTTCGCTGGATGGCGCCTCTGGCGTCGCTTCCGGCACCCGCGCACCCGTTTTCGCGCGACCCACCGCGAACTCGCCGTGTGGTCATTTCTCATGGCAACCGCTCATGGCGCCGGGCTGATGATCGCTCCGGTTCTGATCGCGCTGACCAACAGGGGTAGCACATTGGTCCGTGAGAGTCACCTCGAGCACGGGATGGGGCTCGGTAGCTCGCTCGGAGTCGCGCTGGCCGCCACGCTGGTCCACACCGCGGCCATGCTCGCTACGATGACCGTGATCGCGATCATCGTCTACCGTGAACTCGGGGTGGAGATTCTCCGCCGTGCCTGGGTCAATATCGACCTCATCTGGATCGTCGTACTCGTGGCGACTGGACTCCTGACGGCCGTACTCGGCCTGCGGGCGATCGTGTGAGCCTCACTCGGCGCGACTGCTCGCCTGTTCGGCGACAGTAGCGCGCTCTGAGACTTCCTCCCCAGAGAGGACGTCGATTGCAAAACGACTCAACAATCCGGCGATCGACACGGCAGGGTACGGGATCGGATCGACCGGATGACCGGGTGCGTGCGAATCGGAGCCCGCACTGGCCAAAAGGCCGAACCGTGCGCACCAGGCCCGCAGTGTCTCCGTTTGCTCTGGTGTATGCGAGCGGTAATGTGCCTCCAACCCATCGATCGGGATCTCCATTCGCATGCGCTCGAGCGTCTCCTCGGTGAGGACACCAGCTCCGTCGTCACGGCCGGGATGCGCCAGTACGCAGACACCGCCGGCATTGTGCGCCGCCGCTACCACGCGCGCCAACGGTACATCCACCGTCATCGGCTCGCCGAGACGCTTGGTGATCTCGTGCGCGGTGGCGAGGTTAGTAGCATAGCCCTCGTGAATCAGCGTCAAGAGGACATGATGTGGCCGCATCGGACGCCCACCGACGATCTCGCGCAGCGCGCGCAAACGGTATCCGTTGCGTTCCAGCGCGACGATCGCTCGCGCTGCCTCCGCCCACAGTCGATCAGCCAATTCGTCCAGGATTGCGCGGAAAGCACGCGCTGCTGGCGACGCGGGATCCACCCCGTAGACGAGCAGGTGCCACTGCCGGTCGGCCCAGCGCGTCGTCACCTCGACCCCTGGGACGATGACGAGTCCGTACTGCTTCCCCAGCTCGATCGCCTCGGCGACCGCAGCCATCGTATCGTGGTCACAGATTGCAGCGACACGAAAGCGCTTCGTGGCCAAGTAGTCGACGAGTTCGGCGACGGTCCAGCGCCCGTCACTCGCCAGTGTGTGCAAGTGCAGGTCCACCGCATCGCGAGCGAAAATCGACTGCATGGTCGCTTCCTCCCGCCCCAGTATTCCCGAGCACACCGCCTGTCGACCACCGCGCACATTCCACGCACTCCCCGACCCTGGAGGTTCAACGACGACCGAGTCCATGGCAGAATCGGGGCAGGAGGAACCACACATGATCGATGTGTACGACTTGGTTCGCTACTGTGACCGACTGCTCGATGCACAACGCTTTCGCGACGTTGCGACGAATGGGCTCCAGGTCGAAGGCGAGCGAATCATCCGGCGACTCGCCTGTGCTGTCAGCGCGAACCAGCGAACCATCGAGGAAGCGGTTGACTGGGGGGCCGATGCGCTGCTCGTCCATCATGGGCTATTCTGGGGAGACAGCCTCCGGTCGATCAGCGGTGTGGTGCGGCGACGACTGCGACCATTGCTCATACATGGTCTGAGTCTCCTCGCTTACCATTTGCCCCTCGATGCCCACTCCGAACTGGGCAACAACGCCCAGTTGGCTTTCGCGCTCGGACTCGATCCGGTCGAACCGTTTGCCGAAGTGGGAAGTACCCCCATCGGATCGATCGCACGCACGCCGCAGCCGTGGCCGCTGGACCAGTTGGTCTTGGCGATCGCGCGAGTGACGGATCGCCAACCGACCGTCCTGCCTGGAGGACCTTCCATCGTCGAGCGGGTCGCCATTCTCAGCGGCTCGGGAGCGAGTGCGATCATCGAAGCGGCCGAACGACACTGCCAAGTGCTCGTGACCGGCGAAGCACGCGAGACAACGATGGCCTTGGCTCGGGAACTGGGCATCACCGTCATCGCGGCGGGACACGAAGCGACCGAACGGTTAGGAGTACAAGCACTGGCCAAACATCTCTCGGCGACATTCGGTCTCGAGAGTACGTTCCTGCATGACCCCAACCCGATTTGAGACTGTCAAGCTCGGGAAGGAGCCAACTCATGGCTGGTACGATCGCGCAAGTCTTCAAGGCCTACGATATCCGGGGAATTTATCCGGAGGAACTGGACGAGAACCTCGCCTACCGGATCGGCCGCGCCTTCGCGCTCTACCTGCGTCCGAGGAACGTCGTCGTTGGGCGCGATATGCGCGTGTCCTCGCCAGCGCTCGCCGAGGCCGTGATTCGCGGCCTGCTCGATCAGGGTGTCCACGTGACTGATGTTGGGCTCGTGAGCACCGATGCCCTGTATTTTGCGGTGGGGAAATATCGCTTCGACGGCGGCATTATGGTAACGGCCTCGCACAACCCTCCGGAATATAACGGGTTCAAACTCTGTCGCGAAGAAGCGCAAGCGCTCAGTCTCGACCGCGGGATCGGCGAAATTCGCGATCTGGTTCTGCGGGGGGAGTTCCCCGAGCCCGAACAGCGCGGGACGCGCGAGGAGCGAGACATCCTCGACGATTTCGCAGAACACGTGTTGTCGTTCATCGACCGGACTGTCATCAAACCGTTCACGGTCGCCGTCGATGCTGGGAACGGCATGGGAGGACTGATCGCTCCCAAGGTTCTCGGGCGACTCCCACTCCGCATCATTCCGCTCTACTTCGAACTGGACGGGCGCTTTCCCAATCACGTGCCGAATCCCATCGAGCCAGAGAACATTCGTGACCTCCAGCGTGCCGTGCTCCAACACCGGGCTGATCTCGGTATCGCGTTCGATGGTGACGCTGACCGGATGTTCATCCTGGACGAACGCGGTCAATTCGTCGGTGGGGACATGGTGACGGCACTCGTCGCCAAAGCACTGCTCCACAAGCACCCCGGGGCCAAGATCGTCTATAACCTCATCTGCTCTCGCGCCGTTCCCGAAGTGATCCGGGAAAACGGCGGCATACCGATCCGCTCGCGCGTCGGGCATTCCTTCATCAAGGCGCTGATGCGCGAACAGGACGCGATCTTCGGCGGTGAGCACTCCGGACACTTTTACTTCCGGGACAACTGGTATGCCGACTCCGGGATCATCGCGGCAGTGACCGTCCTCGAGCTCTTGTCGCGCGAGGGCGTGACCGTCTCGCAGGCGATCGCACCGATCGACCGGTACGAGCGCTCGGGCGAGATCAATGTCGAGGTGCGCGATTTCCAAGCCGTTCTGAGGGCGCTGGAAATCCACTTCCACGATGGGAACATCGATCATCTCGATGGTCTCACGGTCGAGTATCCCGATTGGTGGTTCAACGCGCGTCCCTCCAACACGCAACCACTTCTGCGCATCAACGTGGAGGCGACGACGCCCGAGCTGCTTCGCCAGAAGACCGAAGAAGTGTTGTCGGTCGTTCGCCGAGCCGCTGCGAGCTGAGCCGAGCGTGCCTTTCCGAGGTGAGCGCACACTCACCATCGTCAAGCTGGATCCGGTCGGTCGAGTAGTCGCTCGTTATTCCGGCACGATCTACCCGGCCGCCCCTGGGTGGATCGCCATCGTCGCTGACTGGCAACTCGGAACGGTCGAAGCTGGTCCGCTCCGATTCGAGCCTGGTGACCGGCTCATCGAATTTTTCTCTTTCGTCGAACCGATCAACGCCTTCGCGCTTTTTGCCCCCGATGGAAGGTTCAAGGGCTGGTACGCGAACGTGGCTTGCCCTGCCTACCTGGAAGAGAGAACGCTCTTCTGGCGTGACCTGTACATCGACGTCATCGGAGAACCTGATGGGCAAATCACCGTGCTCGACGAGGAAGAACTGGAGGAAAGTCAACTGAGCCAGCGCGATCCGGAAGGGTACGCCTGTATCCTCGCCGCGCGCGACCGCCTGCTCACCGCCCTGCGCACTCGCTCCTACCCTTTCCACCTCTATGGCTGACCAGCACCAGCCGCACCGGACGAGTACAATCGACCATGCGTGACGACTCCGAGAGCGAGGGTAGGACGTGGCGCGGCTACCAGTGACACGACGACAGACAGTTGCTCAGCAGCATCGCGTGCAGACCGACGAGACCGGCAATCAGTGGCTCAGTATCGAGGAGGCAGCTCGTCTTCTCGGTGTCGGGCAATCGACCTTGCGCCGGTGGAGCGATGCCGGACTAGTTCCGGTGTATCGAACGGCTGGCGGCCACCGCCGGTATCGGGAAGCTGATCTCCTGGCTATTCTCAAGAGCGAGGCGCGACCCCGCCGACGGCTCTCGCGCAAGGCACTCGTCGACCTCTCCTTCGCACTCTATCACTCGCAATTGATGGCACAAGTGGCCAGTCGCACCTGGTACGCGCGATACCAGCCAGAGCACCTCGCGGAGCTGCGGGCACTCGGACGCCAACTGGTCGAACTGGCTTTCCGAATCGTCAACCGGGCAGTCGATCGCGAGGAACTTCTGCGAGCTGGTCGGACGATCGGACAGCGGTACGGCGAGATCAGTGCTCAGGCAGGACTGACTCCGGCCGAAGCGGCGGAAGCGTTCCTTGCCTTTCGTGCGCCGACCTACCTCGCGATCACGCAATTCGCTGAACGCGAGGACATTCCGACTCGACGCATTTTGCGCCTGCTCGGAGAATTGACCATTTTGATGGATGAAGTCCTCCTCGCCACGCTGCGCGGCCTCGAACCAACCCCCTCACCGACCTCGTCAGTGTCCTGACAATCGTGACGATCGTGGAAAGGACGAGGCCAAACATGCAAGAAGAAGAACAGCTGATTCTTCGCCATGAACTCCTCGGAGATGAGGAACTCTTCACCTGCGCGCTCTGTCAGCATGTCCTTCCGATGCACGAAGCTCGAACCGTCCGCGGTGACGAGATCGGTATGACCGATGTCGAGTACGTAGTCGTCTGTCGCGAGTGCTTGCGCGAACTGCGCGGGCGCGACCATGTTCTGCCGCCACCTGGTTGATGGTATCAGCGAACACAGCCACGCGCGATGACACGCCAGGTGCCGACGAACTCTCCTCCCCGAACGACGAAGAGTTCGTCTTGCAGGTTGACCACTGGGCAGACATGATTGGGAATGATCTCGATGCGTTCGCCGACCTGTGGTCCCTTCGTCCCGGGTGGGAACTCGATCACCCCATGCTCCTCGCTCAGCCGGCTGATCACCGCATCCGGAT
Source organism: Thermomicrobium sp. (assembly GCA_034434855.1). GTDB lineage: Bacteria > Chloroflexota > Chloroflexia > Thermomicrobiales > Thermomicrobiaceae > Thermomicrobium. Next base: position 6,599 of record DAOTYK010000345.1, on the reverse strand, counting down.
ACTCCACAACGTATCCGTAGCCGGTCCGTCCCGGCGGGGGCGGATCGTAAGTGAGGGTCTTGCTCCCTGCATCGATCACCGCCCGATCGGGAGCCGGCCGGCTGATCACCGTGGCCAGAACACGCAAGGCGACCCGATCCGGACCGATACGTCCGAAGCGAAACGCTGCCGCATCGTAGAAAACATACGTACCAGGGCGCATCTCGGTGATACCAGGCACGCGCGTGGTCGCGAACGCCGCCGGCGTTGACCCCACGCTCACGACGTCGACCGGGATCCCCTCCCGCCGGAGAAGCTCGGCTGATGCGACCATCGCCTCGCCCGCCATCCGCGCCAGGCGCTCGAGCTCTTCCGCGGTACTCGCTCGACCAGCATGACCCTCGTGCGTCATCAGGCCCCGCAAGCGAAGGCCAGGCATCTCGACGATCTCCCGTGCCAACCGGAGCACCGGCTCACCCGGCTCGACCCCTGCCCGGCGGAGCCCGGTATCGACCTCGATGACGACATCGAGACGCACTCCGCGGGCGAGAGCTGCCCGGCTGAGTGGCTCGGCGACCGCGACGCTATCCACCGCCACCGTGACCCGCACCCGTTCGGCCAAGCGCAGCAGACGGTCGGTCTTCTGATCTCCCACGATCTGATAAGCGATCAGGACATCATCCAGCACACCGGCAGCAGCGAACGCCTCGGCCTCGGTGATCTTGGCACAGGTGAATCCGACCACCCCGTGCGCTTGCTGCGACCGAGCGATCTCAGCCGTCTTGTGCGTTTTCAAGTGGGGACGCAAAGCGAGCCCGTGGGCGCGAGCATACTCGGCCATCTCGGCGAGATTGCGCTCCAAACGATCGAGATCGACGACCAGGCATGGGGTATCCAAGAGCGTTCGATACGACGCACTGTTCACGGTCATGCCTCCTCATGGAGCTGGAAGAATACGCACCCGTCGACCTTCCACCCGCAACCGACCAGCAGCATACAGGCGCACAGCCTCCGGATAGAGACGGCATTCTTCAGCGAAAACGCGCGCTGCGAGTGTCTCCGGCGTGTCGTCATCCAAGACCGGCACGCAGGCTTGCAGGATGATCGGTCCTGCGTCGAGGTCATCGGTGACGAAATGCACTGTGCAGCCGCTCACTTTCACGCCGCTGTCCAGGACGGCACGGTGAACACGCTCGCCGTACATCCCACGCCCGCCAAACAGTGGGAGAAGGGACGGATGAATGTTCATCATGCGCCAGAGATAGTCGGCACGTACCGGCAAATGTCGGAGAAATCCAGCCATGAGCACCAAATCGATCGCGTGCTGATCCAGGAGACGATACACCTGCTCGGCGAAGGCAGACTCCGGCAGACGGCTGGAGGGGATGATCGCGAGTGGCACTCCAGCAGCACGAGCGATGTCGTTGCCAGCGACATCCGGGCGGTTACTGACGACGAGTTCGATGCGCCCCGGCAGCTCACCCCGGCCTTGCACCGCGAGCAGATTGGCGAGTGTCCGCCCGCTTCCCGAAATCAGGACAGCGATCCGCAGTTGTCGCACGCTGGCTCCTTCACCTCACGTGCTCCGTTCTCAACCGTAGTATGTGGGAGCACACCGCTGCTGTCACGTACCTTCGGTACAATGGTGGTATCGGCCACGTCGCCTCATCGGCGCGGGCCGACCAGCAACGAGCATGGAGGCGAGAGTCAGTGTCACGATCTCTTCCCTCGACGACGAACCAGCACTCAACCTTCCCATCATTCGATAGTGTCGTCATCTTGGATTATGGCTCGCAATACGCACAACTCATCGCGCGACGCGTGCGCGAAGCCCATGTCTACTGTGAACTCGTTCCACACGACACCGACCGGTCAGCTCTCGGCCACCTTTCGCCGAAGGGGATCATCCTCTCCGGTGGACCAGCCAGCGTGTATGAACCGGATGCCCCGCAACTCCCCAACTGGGTTCTCGAGAGTGGCCTCCCTGTCCTGGGGATCTGTTACGGCATGCAACTCTTGGCCCACACATTGGGCGGCAGGGTCGCACCAGCGCAACAACGCGAATACGGCCCCGCAGTGGTCGAGCGTGTCGCAGACCATCCGATTTTCGCCGGGCTTCCGGCACGCTTCGATGTGTGGATGAGTCACGGCGACCGCATCGACGCGCTGCCTCCCGGATTCGAGGTACTCGCGCGCTCGGCCAACGCACCCTACGCGGCGATGGCACGGGGCCATCTCATCGGTCTCCAATTCCATCCGGAAGTCGCGCATACACCGCTCGGGAGCGTTATCTTGCGCAATTTCCTCTTCGATGTATGCGGTTGCGCACCGACCTGGACAGCCGAGTCGTTCGTCGAGCAAGCTGTCCGTGAGATCAGGGAGCGGGTCGGCAACGATCGGGTCCTGCTCGCGCTTTCCGGTGGCGTCGATTCGAGCGTCGCCGCGGCGCTGATCCACCGCGCGATCGGTGACCAGTTGACACCCGTTTTCGTCGATACTGGCTTGCTCCGCGAAGGCGAAGCGGAGACGATTCGAGAAGTGTTCGGTCGGCACTTCCGCATGCCGCTCGTGGCGGTCGACGCCCGTCAGCGTTTCCTGGCTCGACTGCGCGGTGTGAGCGACCCGGAACAGAAACGGCGACTGATCGGCGAAGAGTTCGTCCGCGTTTTCGAGGAAATCGCTCGCCGCCACGGACCATTCCGTTTCCTGGCACAAGGGACACTGTATCCTGACGTGATCGAGAGTGCTGCACCTGGAGCATCGCGGACTGCCGCCAAGATCAAAACGCACCACAACGTCGGCGGTCTGCCCCCAGATCTCGAGTTCGAACTTCTCGAGCCGTTGCGCTATTTGTTCAAGGACGAGGTGCGCGCTATCGGACGCCTCCTCGGGCTCCCCGAAGAGATCGTGCAGCGTCAACCGTTCCCCGGTCCCGGGTTGGCTGTACGCATTCTCGGGGAGGTGACCGAGGAAGCGCTCGCGATCGTCCGGCGAGCCGACACCATCGTCCGTGAAGAAGTCGAGTCTGCTGGACTGGGCAATGGACTCTGGCAGTTCTTCGCCGTTCTCCTTCCGGTGCACTCGACAGGCGTCATGGGCGACCAACGCACGTACGCACGGGTCATCGCGATCCGTGCCGTGACCAGTACCGACGCCATGACCGCCGACTGGGCACGCTTGCCGCACGACCTTTTGGCTCGGCTCGCCAATCGGATCGTCAACGAAGTGCCCGGTGTCAATCGCGTCGTCTACGACATCACCTCGAAGCCACCGGCAACCATCGAATGGGAGTGAGTCATGCCGCGAGGATTGACCGTCCTGGTCGTCGGCAGTGGAGGGCGCGAGCATGCCCTCGCTTGGGCACTGCATCGCTCCCCCTCGGTGGAGCACATTCTCGTGGCACCCGGTAATGGAGGGACCGCGGCGATCGCCGAGAATGTCCCGATCGCAGCAACGGACATACCAGGCTTGGTCGCACTGGCCCGCGAGCGGCAGGTCGACCTCACAGTCGTCGGTCCTGAGGAACCGCTCGCTCGCGGATTGGTGGATGCCTTCGCGGAAGCTGGACTGACCGCTTTTGGACCGACGGCGCAAGCGGCGCGGATCGAGGCGAGTAAGGCATGGGCCAAAGACGTGATGCGAGCCGCCGGCGTACCCACCGCTGAGGCACAGGTCGTCACCGACTTCGCAGCGGCTCAGGCGGCGCTCGAGCGTCTCGAGTTTCCGCTCGTCATCAAGGCTTCCGGATTGGCAGCCGGTAAAGGTGCCATCGTCGTTTCTTCACGACGCGAGGCTGAAGAAGCACTTCACTGGATGATGGTTCAACGTGCGCTCGGCGCCGCAGCGGATGAGGTCCTTCTCGAGGAATATCTCGAAGGCCGCGAACTGTCTTATCTCGTCGTCACTGACGGGACGACGGTAGTGCCACTCCTGCCGGCTCGGGACTACAAGCGTCTCGGCGACAACGACACCGGCCCCAACACTGGCGGGATGGGAGCCTACTCGCCGGTTCCCGAGGTCACCGATGATCTGCACCGGACGATACTGGAACGTATCATTCAACCAACCCTGGCCGAACTGAGGCGACGGGGCATCGTGTATCGCGGCGTGCTCTATGCAGGTCTGATGCTCACTCCTGGTGGCCCGAAAGTGCTCGAGTTCAACTGCCGGTTCGGTGATCCGGAAACGCAAGCGATCCTGCCGCTCCTAGAAACTGATCTCGCGATGCTCCTCCTCTCTGCTGCGCGGGCCGAACTCTCTGATAACTGGTCGCTCGACTGGAAGCCAGCAGTCTGCGTGACGGTCGTCATCGCATCCGGTGGCTACCCAGGTACCTACGCGACCGGACTTCCGATCGCTGGTCTGGAGACCATCCCGAGCGACGTGTTGATCTTCCACGCCGGAACGAGACGAGCGAACGAGCACGTCGTGACGGCCGGCGGCCGTGTGCTCGCTGTGAGCGCCACCGCCTCGACGTTCGCCGAAGCGCGCGAGCGCGTCTATCGCGCGATCGAGCATCTCTCCTTCCCTGGCATGACGTTCCGCCGCGACATCGCGCTCGCCGAGGTGGGCAGGAGCTTCATGCCGACGCCGCCACCGAGCGGGACGGGGTGATCGCGACCCACCCCTGCCGCACCGCTGCCAGAATGACATCCACGCGATCCTGAGCGCCGAGTTTCCGTAAGATCGACGTCATGTGGTTCTTCACCGTCTGTTCCGTGATGAAGAGCGCCTCCGCGATCTCCTTGTTGGACATGCCCTGCGCCACACAGTCGAGCACTTGCAGTTCGCGCACCGTGAGCACCGCGTCCGGGCTCTCGACGCCGGCTTCTCCGACCACGTAGCGCTGGAGTTCACCGAGGACCCGACGCGCCAAGTGGGGTCGGTCGAGGATCTGTTGTGGCAGCCGATCCTCGCCGGCAACGACAGCTTCCAACACCGCCAACATCTCGCGGGGCTCACTGTCTTTCGCGAGGAAAGCCGCAGCACCGACTTGCAGAGCACCGAGCAGCCAAGATTCGTTTTCGTCCGCCGAGAGCAACACGACGGGAAGTTTGGCATTTTGCCGTTTGAGGAGGCGTGTCACTTGCAACCCGTTGATACCTGGCAAGCGAAGATCGACCAGGGCAAGATCCGGCCGATGGAGCTCAGCCTGCTGGACCGCTTCGTGTGCTGACGCTGCTTCTGCCACGACGCGAAAACGCTCGTGTCGGTCGAGGAACTGCCGCACCGCAAAACGGAACAGCGGGTGATCATCGACGACGAGCACTTTGATGGGTGCTTTGCGCTGCCCTACCCCGTGGCCCCGCATCGTCTCCCCTTCCCTCCGGTTATCGCGAATCTCGGAAACAGTTTCGTCCGGAGACAACGATTCGACGATGCGGAATCAGTCACTCTTCTTCAATCAACACTCCTAAGGATGGTCAGTACTGATGCCGCATGTACGTACTGTGCCGTCATGGCACATCAGAGCAACGTCCAACCGAAGTATCCGAGCAGTGCGATCACGCTTTTGGCGTCGCGGATCGCGCCAGTGCGGAGAGCCTCCCGAGCCTCCTCTGGAGCGAGCTCGATGACGTGCAAGCGTTCGTCACCAGCCGGGTGTGCTGCACCAGCACTCAGTGCTTCGGCCACGAACACCACGAGCTCCTCGTCCGTCCAACCCGGACTCACATAGAAGCGAATCAACTCGCGGAGTCGTCCCGCCCGATAACCGGTCTCCTCCTCCAGCTCCCGCAAGGCACACGCATCCGGCTCTTCGTTGGCTTCGCGCGTTCCGGCAGGAATTTCCAGCAACATCTTTCCGACCGCATACCGGTACTGGCGAACGAACACGATCCGCCCATCATCCCGGATCGGGAGGATGGCAACAGCCCCCGGATGGTGCACCACCTCGCGGATGGCCCGCCGGCCGTCGGCTAGCAAAACATGATCACGAGAGACCCGCAACAACCGTCCCGCAAAAACCGTCTCGCTGCGCTCGACCCGCTCGACCTCCACCGTGCCCATCCTTCCCGTTCACGCACCGAAACCATGCTCGCTGGTGGAAAGGTTCTACCGGATCACGTCGCTCTGCGGGTGCTCGTCACCGTGCCTCCTCGGCAGCAGGATTCCAAATGTCCGAAGAGATCACCGGCTGTGCTGCACCACCCCGCGCCGAGAAGCAGGTGGTTGCCCCAGGAGGCCACACGCTGCTCGGGTTTAGGCTGTGACCGAACCTCTACTCGGCAAGGCGATCGCTGCGCGCCTCGGCTTTCCCGATACGGGCTCGCCGAGCTGGGTACGCGGACGCATGAGGCACCCTCGAGTCGAAAGGATTACGCTGCCCTACAGAAGCGCGAGCCGAACAGCTGGATCGGTGGCCTGCGACCAGTGCTCGCTCGCGTCGACTCACCCCGAGTCGGACTCGAGTCGGCTACGCCACGACCCTCTGGACGCTCGCCGATCCCATCGATCGGCGCAGAAGCGTTGGCACACCGGCACTCGGGATCCTGGCGTGTCGCGAGCGTCGGACTCGTCCGCCGACAGGGATCAGCCCGTGACGATTCGTTACCCCGACTGCGGGAACGATCGTGCTCCTGACGGCGTCATGCATGACGGTTCATCGTCCGAACCGGTGA
>DAOTYK010000344.1:0-2515 GCA_034434855.1 Thermomicrobium sp. | reverse complement strand
TATTGAAGCGCTCGACGACCTCGTCGAGGTGATCGGCCCACCACTGATAATCCGGATAGACCTGGAGCGCCTTGTTCTGTGGCGCGCTCGGCAACACGGCCACGCGTTCTGCGGGCAAGGCTTCGAACGCCCGCTTGTTGGCTGGGCCGTCCGGATAGGCCAGCGCGAAGGCACGCTGTACCTCCGGCCGCAAGGCGAAGTTGATGAAGTCGTGCGCGACATCCACGTTCTTGGAGCCGCGCGGGATGACCAGGGAGTCGCTGGAGAGGCGGCCCTGGTTCCACGTGTAGCCGAGGACCGTGGAACCTTGCTCGATCAAGAACTGGATGCGGGCGATCCAGGCATCGGTCAGATACACCTCGCCATCGGTGAGGAGTTGAGCCGGTTGGGCACCCGCTTCCCACCAGACCGTCACGTGCGGCTTGAGGCGGTCGAGTGCACGGAAGGCACGGTCGACATCCGGCGGGTAGACCTGGTCGAGCGGCACACCGTCGGCCAGGAGGGCTGCCTCGAGCGGTCCCCATTGGATGTACTTCTGGAACGCGCGCGGGCCGGGAAACCCTTGCACGTCCCAGAAATCGGCCCAGCTCTGGGGCGGTTTGTCCGGGAACTTGTCCTTCCGGTAGGCGAGACAAGTCGAATAATAGTAATAACCGACGCCATGTTCGAGCACGAGTTCTGGGAAGATGTCGGAGGTATCGATCTTGCTGTAGTCGAGCGGCTCCAGCAGGTTGAGGCGACCCATCGGGATAACCGCCTCTGTCCCCACATCGACGACATCCCACTCGACGGTGCCGGCTTCGACCATGGTCCGCAGCTTGGCCTCGTCGGTCGTATCCTCGACGATCTGACAGCCGGTGAGACGCGAGAACGGCTGGTAGATCGTCTTGCGCAGGGCATCCTGCAGAGCGCCGCCCCAGGAGGTGACGACGATACTGCGGCCCTTCCACCGGTTAGGATCGTCATAGCCAGGAACCGCGAACTCTTCCTCCGGCGGCTGGGCAGCAGGCGTCGGTGTCGCGGCTGGGGCCGGAGTCGGTGTTGGGATGGCGGCTTGGCGGCAGGCAGCGAGCGTGCCGGCCGCCACGAGGCCACCGAGCAACTCGCGGCGGCGGAGCCGCTGCTGGCGCGCAAGGAACTCGAGTAGGGCATCGATCCGATCAGCCATAGCAGACCTCCTCCTCGAGCAGGATGCTCACATCGCTCTCAGTGCGTCGGGAAAGGAAGCGCGATGGCATCGCGCACTTTGCCAGGTTCCTGGAAGCGGCTGAGCCGGATTTCCTCGTCGGGAAGGTCGCTCACGCGCTCGTCCAGGATGAGTTCGGCCATCTTCATGCCGAGCGCTGGACCCCACATCATGCCGTGCCCACCCGCAGCTAATACGTAGAAGCCGAAGCGTGGCTCGTCGATGATGGGAAGATGGTCCGGCGTGTAATCGATCGAACCGGTCCAGGCTCGCCCGATCGGCAAGCCACGGAGTGCCGGTATTGTCGCTTCCCAATCGGGCTTGAGTCGCTCGAAATAGTCCCAATCGAATTCCAGGAGGAAGCGCTCGGTCGGGTCCGGCTGTTCCTCAGGGTTGCTCATCCCCAAGAGGACACCGTGCTCGTCGGGACGCAGGTAGTATCCCTTGGCGAGAACGAACAGCATGGGAAAGTTCGCCGGCAGGTCGGCAGGCCTCGTCGGGAAGCTCACGATCTGATGGCGGGCTGCCGAGACTGGCACGTCGATGCCGAGCAGGTCGCCGATCCGACGGGCACCGCGTGGACCGGCCGCATCGACCACGCGCTCGGCCTCGAAGGTGCCCCGCGTTGTCCTCACGCGGTAGCCACTGGTCAGCGGCTCGATCTCCTGGACCTCGCACTCCTCGAAGAGTGCGACACCGGCGCGGAGAACGGCGTGCGTAATGTTGCGGGCCACGATCTGCGGGTAGACGAAGCCGTCGTTCGGCGTGTAGGTCGCGCCCAGATAACGGCTCCAGTCGACGAAGGGGAGGCGCTGGGCGAGCTCGCTCGGCTCGAGCCAGGTGTTCTCGATCCCGCAGCGCTGGCGCAGGGCAACGAGTTCCTGAAAGGCTGCTCGTTCTTCCGGTGCCGAGGCGAGCACGTAGTAGCCGACTTCCACGAAGCCGCTCCCGAGGCCCAATTCGCGGCCCAATTCCTGATAGAGCTCGCGCGACCACTTCCCGAGTTTCACCGCGGTTTCCGACCCGCCCTGCTGGCGCACGATTCCAGCCGAGCGCGTGGTGGCACCGAATCCGGCCCAGTAGCGCTCGCAAACGGCGATCCGCTGCAGACCGCGCTTCGCCAGAAAATAGGCAGTCCACAGTCCGAGGTTTCCACCGCCGATGATCAGCACATCATAGGATGGCATTGCCTGTCGCTCCTTTCACCGCTTCCCTCATCCTCGGCCACCTGCCTCAGGTCGATGAGCTCGTCGCGTCGTCGCCGAGTTGCGCGAGCACCCAATCGTTGAAACGGCGGATGTGCGCTTCGATCGGTGCGAAGACGCCCCC
>DAOTYK010000343.1:0-2276 GCA_034434855.1 Thermomicrobium sp. | reverse complement strand
TCGTCAGTTCCTCGCACTACGCGGTACTGTACGACTCGCCGGAAAACCGCCAGCTCGTCCAACGGTGCCACGAGCGCTTCGGTGTCGGGGCGAACCAGTTCGTCTATCAGGGTTACCTGACCGGCCGCGTGATCACCGAGGCGCTCCGTGCGGTCGATGGGGCAGCAGAAGACCGGGCGCGGTTCCTCGCTGCGCTCCGAGCAGTCGAGTTCACTGGTCCGACCGGTCGGTTTCGTTTTCACCCGGAATCCCAAGGCGCCGTGATCACCGTCTTCGTGCGTCGTGTCGAGCGACTCCCAAACGGTGAGTTAGGGAACGTGGTGCTCGACCGAGTCCGCGACGTCGACGATGTCTGGTTCTGACGCGGGTGCGAGCGGTTCGTGGGGCACCGATTCAGTTGCGGTGGCACCGGTGCTCCGGCTGTGCAGCGGCATCGTGACTTCCCGTGTTGGTCCGCACCCGTCCACCTCTGCTCTGTGGCAGCAGGTTACTCCCCCTGCGATTCGATCGGGGCGAGCTTTCCGAAGGGGCAGGCGACGAGCGTGCGCTGGCGATCCGGCACATGCGGGTGTCTCCAGCGGTCGACCGGATCTGCCTACCACGTAGAGTTGGCACCGATTGCGGGCCTAGGGATTCTGTCGCATACTTGAGGCGAATCGGCGCGCCGGTTCGATCGGTTTCGCTGTGCCGGTGCGTGATCGAGAGAGGATTGCCCCCATGGACCGTGCGACGATCCGCAGCCGTCTCGTGGAGATCGTCGGCTCGGATGGAGTACTCGACGATCCCGAGGAACTCCTCGTTTACGAATACGATGCATCTGACGAAGTCTTTGCCGGGCATCATCGCCCGGATTTCGCAGTACTCCCGCGCACGGCGGAGCAGGTGAGTGCGGTCGTGCGCCTGGCGAACGAGTTCGGGATTCCGGTGGTCCCGCGCGGCGCTGGCACCGGGCTCGCTGGTGGAGCGCTGGCTCTACGGGGTGGGATCGTCGTGGTCGTCACGCGGATGAATCGGATCCTGGAAGTCAACGAGCAGGACGGCTATGCCATCGTCGAGCCAGGTGTCATCAATCTCGAGCTGACGCAGGTATTGCAGCCGCGCGGTTATTTCTTCGCTCCTGACCCTGCTTCCCAGCGTGCCTGCACGATCGGTGGGAACGTCGGGAACAACTCCGGCGGGCCGCATTGTCTCAAGTACGGCGTGACGACCAATCACATCCTCGGGTTGGAGGTCGTCCTGCCGGACGGTGAGCGGATCTGGACCGGTGGACCGGTTCCCGAGACGCCGGGCGTCGATCTGACCGGGGTGCTGGTCGGTTCCGAGGGAACCCTCGGCATCGTCACCAAGGTGATGGTGCGACTGACGCGACTTCCCGAGGCGGTGAGCGTGCTTTTGGCGGCCTTCCCGGACATCGAGTCGGCCTCGCATGCCACCTCGGCGATCATCGCGGCTGGTATGCTCCCCGCGGCCCTGGAAATGATGGATCAACTGACGATCAAGGCGGTCGAGGATGCCTTCCATGCCGGCTACCCGCGCGAGGCAGGGGCGGTCTTGCTCGTCGAACTCGATGGCCTGCAGGAAATCGTCGCGGAGAACACCAGCCGGGTCGCCGAGCTCTGTCGCCAGCATGGAGCATGGGAGGTCCGCGTTGCCCGCACGAAGGAGGAGCGCGATCTCCTCTGGCTCGGACGCAAGTCGGCTTTCGGCGCGATGGGACGACTGGCACCCAACTATTATCTTGTCGATACGACCGTGCCGCGGACGAAATTGCCCGCGACCATGCGGCGAGTAGAGGAACTGAGCCGAGAATACCGGCTGTCGATCGCCAACGTCTTCCACGCGGGCGACGGGAATCTCCATCCGCTGGTGCTGTTCGACCGGCAACGACCAGGCGAAGTGGAACGCGTCCTGGAGTGCACGACCGAAATCCTGCGCTACTGTGTGGATGCCGGTGGGACGTTGTCCGGCGAGCACGGGATCGGATTCGAAAAGCGCGATTACATGACGCTGGTCTTCACCACCGAAGACTTGTGCGCGATGGCTGGCTTGAAGCGGAGCTTCGATCCCCGCGAGCTCTTCAACCCGGAGAAAGTGTTGCCCACCGGTTTCCGCTGTGGTGAGGTGGCTGCGTTGCGGCAGCAGGCGATCGCCCAGCGTCTCGGCTTGGAGTACGTGTGAGGGAGCGGGATGACCGGGACGACGCGACTGGCGCCAGGAGTAGCCATGGAGCGTCTCGCTGAATTGGGCGCTCCCCGCGAACCGCGTGACTATCGTGT
>DAOTYK010000342.1:0-3742 GCA_034434855.1 Thermomicrobium sp. | reverse complement strand
TTGGCATCATCCCCTCTTGACGAGACGTCGGAGACTTGCTAGTCTGAGAAGCAGTGCGGGCTCGACCGAAGGACGCAGGAGATGGGTGAACGTCTGCGAGCCCTCCAACGGATGACGTCGGCGCAGCAGTCACGCTGCTCGGCACGGGCCCCGCGTCGTGTCTATCCCCTGAAACGCTGTTCCCTCACGAGCTGAGACACCCCAGACAACAACCGATCGACACCTCGTCGAGCGCCCGGCGCTGACAGGGTAGGTGTGTCCTGGGAAACGGCGCACCCGTCGCGGCGCGACGGCGCGGACTCGAGTCGTTTTGCGTGATGCAACGAGGAGGGAACAGCATGCTCCGCGGAACGTTCGTTGCCTTGATCACGCCCTTCGCTGGTGAGGAGATCGACGAGCCACGACTGCGCAACCTCGTCGACTGGCTCATCGCCAACCGGGTCGATGGACTGGTCCCCTGTGGAACGACTGGCGAGACGCCGAGTTTGTCCGATACCGAATGGCAGCGTGTCGCGGCAGTCGTGATCGAGCAGGCGGCAGGCCGGGTGCCGGTGATCATCGGTACGGGAACGAATTCCACGACGGTCACGATTCAACGAACCCGCCTGGCGCGCGAGCTGGGTGCGACCGCTGCCATGATCGTCACACCTTACTACAATAAGCCACAGCAAGAGGGGTTGCTCCGTCATGTCGCCGCGATCGCCGATGCGGTCGACCTCCCGCTCGTCATCTACAACGTCCCGAGTCGGACCGGCGTCAATCTCGCTCCCGAGACGGCGCGTCGCCTGCTGGATATCGCACCCGTCATCGCCTTCAAGGAGTCGAGTGGTTCCCTCGACCAGGTGAGCGAACTCGTCCTCGCGGTGGGTGATCGGAGCGCGGTGTTGAGCGGTGACGATTCGCTCACGTTGCCGATCATCGCGGTCGGCGGCCACGGTGTCGTCTCTGTCCTGGCGAACATCGCCCCTGCGGCCACGGCGACGATGGTTCGAGCAGCACTCGACGGCGACCTGGCCCGCGCTCGCCGACTCCACGGTGAACTCTTCCCGCTGGCTCGCGCACTGTTCATCGAGACCAACCCGGTGCCGGTCAAGGCGGCAGCGGAACTGTTGGGGCTGTGCAGCGCGGCTGTCCGTCTCCCCCTCGCCCCGCTGGCCCCGCCCAACCGCGAGCGGCTGCTGGCTGCGCTGGCTAGCTGTCCACATACCGCGCCGCTTCTCGCACGACCGATGGGGGAGGCTGCGTGATGCTCCGCGTCGCGCTCACCGGTATCACCGGACGAATGGGACGCGCTGTCCTCGAACTGGCCGCGAGCGCGCCGGATATCCAGTTCGTACGCGGGCTCATCCGGCCAGCGCGTGATCCCGAGGAGGTCGCCGCACAGCTCCCAGTACCACTCGCGCTCACCAACCGCGTGGCCGAACTCGTCCAGGGAGCCGATGTGGTGATCGACTTCAGTCATCCGGCCGTGACGGTAGCGGTTGCGGAGGCCGCAGCGCACGCGGGTATCCCGCTGGTGACCGGGACGACCGGCTTGAGCGAGCACGACCAGGCAGTGATCCTGCGGGTCGCCCAGCACGTTCCTGTCGTCCAGGCTGCCAACTTCAGCCTCGGCATCGCTCTCTTGCACTGGCTTCTCCCGACACTCGTCTCGCGCTTGCCGACCTGGGATGTCGAGCTGATCGAGCGGCACCATCGGCACAAGCGAGATGCTCCCTCTGGGACAGCGCTCGCGCTGGCACGGACACTCCTCGCCGCTCGCGAGCCGGCTCCCAGTCCGCTGGTGTACGGCCGCGGGCCAGGCACCGCCCCTCGGCAACCCGGCGAAGTCGGTATCCATGCAGTCCGCGCAGGGGGCGAAGTCGGCCGACACACCGTCCTGCTGGCGACCGACGACGAGGCGATCGAGGTGACCCACTGGGTGCAGAGTCGCCGGGCCTACGCGCAGGGTGCCTTAGAAGCAGCGCGCCGGCTCGTCGGCCGACCACCTGGGCTGTACACCCTGCAGGAGCTCGTCACCTGAGTGACCATGGGCGGCCGGCTCCGCAGCCTGCGCTCGGCCGCCCATAGCCAAGGGAACCGATCCGCGGTAGCATGATTCGAGGGAACGGGGCCTGAATCGGGAAAGAGGCGCGGTATGCCGGGGATACGGTTCGGGATTCATGTCGGTCCGCAGAACACGACGACTGACGAACTCCGCCAGCTGTGGCGTTTCGCTGATGCCCATGGTTTCTCCTGGTTTTCGGTCTGGGATCACTTTTATGCCCGGACATCCGACCGCATCCCACACTACGAGGCCGTCACCTTGCTCGCTGCACTCGCTTGCGATACCCAGCGAATCCGATTCGGTTGCATGGTTTTCGCCGTTCAGTTTCGCAATATCGGCCTGTTGGCGAAATCGATCGTGACCATCGATCATTTGAGCAACGGGCGATTGGAGATCGGGCTGGGCGCCGGGTGGCATGAGCCAGAATATCGCGCCTTTGGCTACCCGTTCCTGTCGGATCGCGAGCGACTCGATCAGCTGGAAGAAGGAATCACGGCGTTGCGCCGACTCCTCCAAGAGGACGCGGTGACGTTCGAGGGTCGCTGGATTCAGCTCCGTGAGGCCCGCATCTATCCCAAACCGCTTCAGCCGAGGCTGCCGCTGTGGATCGGGGGTGCCGGTGAGCGCCGCACAGCCCGCATCGCGGCACGACATGCGGACGGCTGGAACATTCCCTATGTCAGCCCCGAAGGCTTCCGCCAGAAGCGAGCGGCGCTGGAGCACTGGTGCGAGGTCGAAGGGCGCGATCCCGCGACACTCGAAATCGCGGTTCAGGTCGGGCTCTACATGGCGACGGAAGACGACGAGCGGACCGTGTCCCGTCTCCGCGAGCGGCTCGTCGAACAGGTCGGGCCACAAGCCCTCGAACAGCCCGGCTGGCTCATCGGCGGCCCCGACCGCATCAGCGAGCTGCTCGCGGACTATCGCGAGGCCGGAGCAGACTGGATCAACGTGACGATCCGGCCACCGGTCGATTTCGAGGCGCTTCAGGCATTCGTGGAACGCGTGATGCCGCACTTCGCGATCTGAGCCTCCCGGATGGTCGGCATTGCGGGGGACATTTCGCTCCGCCTCGAGCCGTCCTCCTCGGCACCAGCCCGCGCTCTGCCGCGCGTTACCGTCGCCACGATCTCTCTGAGTCGGTGAGACCGTCCGGCGCCAGCGCCGCACCGAAGGCCTCTGGCACAGCACTTTCTCGGAGCTGGCCACGATCAGTCTTCGTCGAGCGGGGTCGCCGCGCCGCTGCGTGTCGGGCGTCTTCCGACTGTACCTTTCGGGATCTCGTGCCGTACCATTGAATGAGAAGGCGCTGGGTTCAGCGCCGAGGTAAGGTCGGCAATGTTTCGACGATTCGCCTCGCTCGTCACCATCGCTGTCCTGTTCGGCGCTGCGCTTGCCGCGACTTTTGTGCCGACGACCTGCACCTGCGCTGCTGCTGCACCGCATCCGCACGCTTTGTTCGAGCTGCCCGGTCACTATCATGGTCCGCTCACTGAGCACTCGTCGTCCAGTGATCTTCCCGACGGTCCAGTCGTGACGACACCATCCATACCCTTCACGTTCGGCACGCTCGTACTGGCAGTCGTCGCTATCCTCGCGTTCCAGTTCAGCGTTGGCCGATCTCCCTCGTTTCTGACCGACACGATTCCACCCGGTGTCGTCCATCGCCCACCGACTCCGCCCCCACGCTGATGA
>DAOTYK010000341.1:0-3054 GCA_034434855.1 Thermomicrobium sp. | reverse complement strand
CTCGAACTAGCTCGTCCCGACGAGCGCCCGACACTCGTCGGCGTCACCAATACGATCCTCGGCGTCGTTGCCCTCGTGCCGATGCTCGGTGGCCTGGTCGTCGATCGCTTCGGCTACTCCGCGGTCTTCGCGATCGCGCTCGCGCTTTCCTTGCTCGCGCTGCTGGCCAGCGGTCTCCTGCCAGCGTCGCGTCGCGAGCCAGCGTGAACACCACTGCGGTACCCCGTGCGCGCGACCAGCACGGGTGCGGCATGAGCGTGCTCCCCCTGGCTTTCCCGACCCGAGCCGGTGGTGCCATATCAGTACCGCTGCTCCTGTGCGACCTCCCTCGGTATACTGTCCGCACTCGCGATGCGGCACGCACCATGCTGCGGTAGAATCCGCCTTGTAGAACGTGCGATCCTCCCTCCGCTGGCAAGGCAGAGGGTTGGAACGGGGCGAGTCCGAACAGCATGCACGTGCTCGATCGAGTCCGGCAGTCCCGTGAACTCCTTCTCGTTACCGCGCTCGTCGCGCTCGTTCTCGGCTGGGCCTTGCTCCACCTCGCCCATATCCTCACCCCCTTCATCGTCGCCGCAGTCTTCGCGTACCTGGTCCACCCGCTCGTCGATTGGCTCGAGCGACGCCTCCGTCTTCCGCGGATCGGCGTTGTCCTGGTGCTCTACCTGGTCCTGATCGGTTTGCTGGTTCTCGGTGGACTCCTGGTCGCTCCCTCGCTGGCCCAGCAAGCGCAGGCTCTGGCCACGACGGTTCCCCGTGTCATCGAGACGCTCGAGCAGCGGCTCGCCCGTGCACCCGAGCTCCGTTTCGGCGAACTCGCCATCGACACGCGCGGACTCTTGGACCGCCTGGACGCTGCTGCGCAGTCGCTCGCCGAGCGGTTCAGCCGAGAAGCGGTTCCGCTCGTCCTCGCGACCGTGGAAGCGCTCATCAAGTCGTTCGTCTTCTTCCTCGTCAGCTTTTATGGTCTCTTGCAGGGCCGCACATTGGTCGCACGCCTGCGGGCACTCGCGCCCCGCCGGCACCAAAAGACAGTGAGCCGGATCCTCGGCCAAGTCGACGCGACCTTCCGGGCCTATATCCGTGCGCAGCTCGTCCTTTTCGCGATCATGGCGACGGCCACCTACATCGCTCTTACCATCTTGGAGGTCAAGTACCGGCTCGCCTTGGCGGTCGCCACCGGGCTGCTCGAACTCATTCCCTTCATCGGTCCGTGGACTGCTGGTGCTATTGCCGTCAGCGTGGCCTTGACGCAGGGGACCGCTCCCTTCGGCTGGTCCTCCCTCCAGCTCGCGGTCGTGGTCGCGCTCGTTTACCTGGTTCTGCGCCTGCTCGAGGATCATTTCGTCATCCCCCAACTGGTCGGCCATTTCGTCCGGCTGCACCCGGTCGTTGTCCTCTTCGGGATCCTGGCCGGTGCCAGCGTGGCCGGCATTCTCGGCCTCCTCCTCGCCGTCCCAGTGCTCGCTGCGCTCAAGATCGTCGTGCTCACCGTGCTGGAAGAACTGCGTCACCCGCCCCCACGCCAAATCCTCGTGCTGCGCGACCGCTCGCTCCTACCCGCTCTGCCCGACTGGATCGCCGCTGCTCCGGCCCGACGCGATGTCCTCCTGCTCGTGCCGGCTGGTGTCGTGGTCTGGGACGATCTTCCGCTTCTTCAGGCAGCGAGCCGCACCGCCCTCGACCACGACGTCGAGGTGCTCGTCGTGACCCCGGATCCTGTCGTCTCCAGCTTGGCCACCGCTGTCGGCCTGCGTGTCGTCTCGCGCTTGCCAGACGGTTGGGGCGCAGATGCCGAACTCCTCCTTGCCCTCGACCTGTCTCGATCGGCTGCGAGTGAGCGGCCCGTGCCGGTGACCTCGCCGGTCGGGCCGGTCCGAGAAAACGCTGCGGAGCCGAAGGAGGGTGTGCCATGACGACGGGAACGGTCCGGCGCTATCGGAACTACATCGGTGGCGAGTGGGTCGAACCAGCCAGTGGCGAGTACCGCCCCGATATCGACCCGGCCGATAGCCGTACCGTGCTCGGCGAATTTCCTCGCTCGACTGCCGAAGACGTCGATCGTGCGGTGGAAGCCGCCGCGGCTGCCTTCCCTGCCTGGAGCAGTCTCTCTGGCCCGCAGCGAGCTGCTATCCTGCACAAAGCCGCCAACATTCTGGAAGCGCGTGCCCGAGAGATCGGCGAGGCACTGACCCGCGAGGAAGGCAAGACGATCGGCGAGGGAGTGGGTGAAGTCTTGCGCGGCGTGGCCATTCTGCGCTATTTCGCGGGGGAGCCGCTCCGTCCGCTCGGGGAAGTCTACTCCGCGACCAATCCAGAGACGTTTCTCTACACCGAGCGCGTCCCGCTCGGTGTCGTCGGGATCATCACACCGTGGAACTTCCCGGTGGCTATCCCGCTCTGGAAGCTGGCACCTTGCCTTGCGTTCGGGAACACTGCCGTTTTCAAGCCTGCCGAACTCACCCCGCTCACTGCCCATCTCATCACGGAAGTGTTCGTCGAGGCTGGTCTGCCACCCGGTGTCCTCAACCTCGTGCATGGTCCCGGCTCGGTCGTCGGTGAAGCGATCGCGCGCCATCCTAAAGTCGCGGCCGTGAGCTTCACCGGCTCCAACGCCGTCGGACGGCACCTCTACCAGATCGCCAGCGAGCGCGGAGCCAAGGTGCAGCTCGAGCTCGGTGGCAAGAATCCGGTCATCGTCGCTGAGGATGCCGATCTCGACTTCGCGGTCGAACTGACCACCTCCGGTGCCTTCCGTTCGACCGGCCAGAAGTGCACCGCCACCTCGCGCGTCATCGTCCTCGAGCCGCTTCTCGGCGAGTTCACCACCCGGCTGGTCGAGCGCGCTCGGAATCTCGCGGTCGGCCCCGGCATCGACCCCACCGTCTATATGGGCCCACTCGTCTCGGAGGAACAGCGGCAACGCGTGTTGGGCTACATCGAGATCGGCGAGAAGGAGGGAGCGCGGGTCCTCACCGGTGGTCATGAATTGGCCGAGGGAGACCTGCGCTATGGCTTCTTCGTCGCCCCCACCGTCTTCACCGATGTCGAGCC
>DAOTYK010000340.1:0-1803 GCA_034434855.1 Thermomicrobium sp. | reverse complement strand
GCTGGCAGCAGGAACGGTCGCGCTGTCTCCGCACGCGCGATGATGCGATACGCACTCCGATCATCGGCGAGAATCGCATACCGTGGAGCCGCGCGCAATCGCTGGCCGAGCTCCCGTTCCTCCTGATCGCTCGCTCGCGGGATACCAGTGACGAGAACCTGCTGCCACTGCTGGACTTCGCCTGCATGCTGCAGCAACATCGCCGAGGTCGCGCCTTGTCCGAGCGCGAGCACGACGATGATGGGTCCCACCCAACGCGGTAAACGCTCCGGCAGCGCGATCAGCGCAAGGACGGCATAGGTTGCCAGTACGAGCGGCAACGGATAGGCGAACCCGAGAAACCGCAGCAGACTGGGAACGAGCGCGAGAACGACGAGCGGCACGAGGCGTCGTGGTGCTCGCCAGAGATTGGCCGCGAACACCCCGAGGAGCAGCGGCTGCGTGACGAGTTCGCGGCCGAACCCTGCCAGCCACTCCCAGCGTTCCGCCAGCGGCACTCCCCACCGCTCTGGATCGATCACCGCGGCAGCTGGGTCCGTCAGATACATTGTCGGGTTGCCGGTGAAAACCCAGTTGATGTAGGTCCAACTCGCCACAGCCCAGAGAGCGGGGAAAGCCGTCACCAACATTTGGCTCCCGGTAGCCCATGCCCCGCCCTGCCCCGCATTGGCTTCCGACCGACGAAAGAGCGGCAACAGGCTTGCCAGCACGAGCGCATAGACGAGCGCATAGAAGTTCGCATAAAAGGCGAGTCCGAGTATCAGGCCTGCGACGAAACCGCTGAAGGTGTGGCCATAGCGCACGAAATTGATGTAGTAGTGCCAGGCCACGACGATCAAGTGCAGCGCCAGCATGTCCGGATACGCTTGCGTGGCCAGAAAAATGTTCGACGGAATGACGACGAGGACCGCCAGCAGGAGCATCCGCCAAAGGTGAGCCAATCCAACGCGTCCCAGGTCGTACCAGACGAGCCAGGCAGTCGCCCCTGCCGCGAGACTCGCCAGCACGCTCGGAATCCACGGCCGCGGGAAGACGAGCACCAGCAAGAACGGTAGTGGCGGATACAGGAAACCGATGACCTCCAAGCGCAAACGATCAGCGGCCAGCAAGGCCTTGGCGGTGACATGCGCGTGCGCATTCGTCAAAAACCCATACCGATACGTCACCAGCGCGAGCGCCAGGAAAGGAAGACTGAAAAGGAGGACCCGCACGAGATGACCGCGCCAGCTCAGATCGACGAGGCGCAGTTCGTCACTCGGCGGCGACACCGGCTGCGGAACCGGTTTCGAGATAACGGCTGAGGCCATGACGCGTCTTCTCCCAGTAGAAGGGCTTGGTGATCAATTGCCAAACCGCCTTGTAGGATGCGATCGAGTGCAGGATCCAATAGAACGGGTTGAGCAGCGCGAAGGGAATGAGCTGGTAACGACGCCGCTTGAATCCGGCGAGCATGCCGAGATAGATCATCACACCGTTCCCGATAAGGAGATTGAACAGGCTGATGTACAGCACGACCGGCGGAAACAAGACATCGAATGCGTGGGTACGTGTCACGATCCAGGTGAGCGTCAACGACCAGAGCGGAATGAGCGAGAGAAAGGCAAAGGGCGCCCCACCGATCAACAACACGAAGCCGAACGTATTCCCGATGCCAACTGTGCGGACGAGGCGCAGCGGATGCCGGGTGTGCACCAGAACCGTCTGCAGGTAGCCTTTGATCCAGCGCGAACGCTGGCGGATCCAATTGCCGACGTGGTTGTTCGCTTCCTCCCAGGTGGTGGAGTTGATCACCCCGACTCGGTA
>DAOTYK010000339.1:0-4759 GCA_034434855.1 Thermomicrobium sp. | reverse complement strand
CGCACGAGATCCATTCTCCTCCCAGTCCGCTGCTCCTCGTCGCCTGCAGGGTAGCATCGGTCGGACGTGTGGGGAAGCCTGCTCTGCCCTCCGATCGGCCAAGGTCGATCACGGAAAAGTGGTGCGGATCATCACCCTGGTCGTCGGAGACGATGGACGGCCACGACGACTGCAATATCAGCAGCATCGGGCCAGGGCCCGGACCACGTCTCGACCTCGTCTGACCAGCCTTTCTGGCGCAGTCGCTCGATGAAGGTGGTAGCTGTCCGTCGTCCCGGCTCCGCCAACCAGAGCAAGCCACCCGGCGCGAGCAGGTGCTCGACCAGTCGGAGCAATGGCTCGACATCGCGCTCTTCGTACAGCACATCGGCGGCGAGGATAACCGGGAGGCTGCTGGAACTGATCAGTCGAGCGAGCTGTTCACTCGGGCGACGCCAGTTCATTCGGAGGAGATCCGGCACACGACCGGTGTTCCTCGAACAGTTCCAGCGAGTGAGCCATAAGGCCTCGGCGCTGTAATCGGTCGCCAGCAAGCGGGCGCCGGCCCAGAGAGCGGCGATCGCGGTGAGACCCAACCCGCAGCCCAGTTCCAGGACACGCTGCCCATGAACCGGGCTCGGGTCGAGGAGAAGAGCGTCCGCCAACGCGATCCCGCTGGGCCACAGTTCGGCCCAATAGGGAAGGTGCTCCTCCGGATCGTCCTGGGCCAGTTCGAGGAGCCGATCGAGGTCAGCCGGCTGGACGAGCCTGCAGGAACGCTGGCTACGCGGCAGGATGACGAGGCGCTCGCGCAATGGTCCATACCGCGAGACGTCCCATCCCGGAACATCGAGACCGTCCGCCGCGGTGCCAGTCCAGTGCCGTTCGTCGGCCATCGTGTCGACTGTCACCGACGTGCCTCAGCCAGTCGCCCGACCCGGCGCAACGCGACGACGAATCGCTCGCGACCGACCTTGACCTCCTCGACGTGACCATCCTCCCTTTCGGGTTCCCCGGCACGCAGGTCGACGGCGAGCGTCTCGTGCTTGATGGAGTCAGCGAAGCGTTCGACCGCCGCAGCCAAGTCGCCCTCGGCGCGGTAGACGATCTCGATCGTCTCGTCGATCTCGAAGCCGGCATTCTTGCGCGCTTCTTGGACACCGCGGATGAAGTCGCGAGCCAGTCCCTCGAGCCGGAGTTCCGGCGTGATCGTGAGATCCACGGCCACGAGCAGATCGCGATCCTCGAAGGCAGCGAACCCTGGCCGATCGACCGACTCGACCAGGAAGTCGTCGGAACCGAACTCCAGTTCCTCTCCATCGAGCGTGAGCGTGACGGTTCGCCCGGCTCGGAGCTGGCGGGCCAATGCATGCTGATCGATTTCGGCCAGTACCCGCTGGAGGACTGGCAACTTGGGCCCGATGCGCGGTCCGAGGACCGGCAAGTTCGGCTTCACCCGATAGCTCAAATAGTCTTCGGGCCGATCGGCGAACTCGACCGCCTTGACGTTGAGTTCGTCCATGAACTGGTCGACCAGTCGTTCGATCGCTCGGCGAGCCTCCGGATCGCGTGCAGCGACGACGGCACGGGGCAGCGGTTGGCGCACCTTGATGCTCGCCTTGTTGCGAGCGGCACGACCGAGTTCGACCGCGCGCAGGAGCCAATTCATATCGGCCACCAACTCGTGATCGAGCTTCGTGAGATCCGCTTCAGGATAGTCGGTCAAATGGACCGATTCGGGTGCCTGTGGGTCGACACGACGGACGAGGTTTTGGTACATCAGCTCAGTGGTGAAAGGAATGAACGGAGCGAGCAGCTTGGTCAAGGTGACCAGAACCTCGTAGAGCGTCAGATAGGCGGCTGCCTTGTCGCGGTCGCTTTCCGTCTTCCAGAAGCGGCGTCGGTTGCGACGGATGTACCAATTGGAGAGGTCCTCGACCACGAAGTCCTGTAGCGCCCGCGCAGCGTTCATCGAATCGTAGTCTTGGATCCGCTCGCGGACTGTGGCGATGACTTGCTGGAGACGAGCGAGAATCCAACGGTCGAGCAGGGTGCGCTCGCCGAGCGGCACATCGTGCTGCGCGGGATGGAACCCGTCGAGCCGTGCGTAGTTGGCGAAAAACGCGTACGAGTTCCAAAGTGGCAGGAGGAAGGTTCGGCGAACCTCGTCGAGCAAGCGCCAGCCGAAGTTCAAGTTCTGGGCCGGGTTGTGCTTCAGATAGAGCCATCGCATCACGTCGACGCCGGCCCGCTCGGCGGCCTCGTCGAACCAGATGGCGTTTCCCTTGCTCTTGTGCATCTCCTCGCCCTTCTCGTCGCGGAGCAGGGCAAAGCCTAAGCAGGTCTTCATCGGAGCTTGGCCGGTCAGGACGGTGCTCTGGGCGAGCAGCGAGTAGAACCAGTTGCGGAATTGGCCGGGGAACGATTCGGTGATGAAATCGACCGGGAACCATTCCTGCCAATAGGCCCGATCGTGCCGGTAGCGCAGCGTGGAGAAGGGAACGATGCCAGCATCGAGCCAGGGGTTGCCGACATCAGGAATGCGGCTTGCGATGGAGCCGCACTGCTCGCAGCGGATCTTGACTGCATCGATCCAGGGGCGATGCGGCGTGTGACCCTCGAAGAGTTCCCAACCCTCGACCGCGCGCTCGCGGAGTTCCTTTTCGCTTCCGATGACGTCGAACCAGCCGCATTCCCCGCACTGCCAAATCGGCAGCGCGAGCCCCCAGTACCGCTTCTTCGAGATCATCCAATCATCCATGTTGCGCAGCCAGTCGAGTTCGCGCTCGAGGCCGAACTCGGGGATCCAGCGCACTTGGCGAGCGGCTTCCATGACCTTTTCCCGCCAGGGGTCGACGGCGATGAACCACTCGTCGACGAGACGGAAAACCAACTCGGTCCCGCAACGCCAGCAGGTCGGGTAACGGTGGAGATAAGGTTCGCGGCGGTAGAGGAGGCCACGCTGCGCCAGATCCTGGGCTATCGGCTCCGCAACACTGTGCACGTGCTTGCCGGTCAACCACGCGAAGCCTTCAACGTAATAACCATCCTCAGTAAGCGGGGCAATGACGGCGAGTCCATGTTCCTTCCCGAGCTGATAGTCTTCGCGTCCACAGCCAGGTGCGATATGGACGATTCCTGTTCCCTCACTGGGATCGACGGCATCCCAAGGAATGATCCGATGCTCGACCTGGGCATTGATCGGAAGATGATCATAGGGACCGCGATAGCGAAGACCGACGAGGTCGCTTCCTTTCAGGTACCCCAGCACTTCGTAGGAACCACGCAACGCGTGCCGGGCGGCTTCTTCGGCGAGAATCAGCATCTCATCGTCTTGGCGAACGCGGACATACGTGAGGTCGGGGTGCACCGCGGCAGCGACGTTGGCGGTGAGTGTCCAGGGGGTGGTAGTCCAGACGAGCAAGGATTCTCGCTCGCGTCCCTCGAGGGGGAAGCGCACATAGAGACTGAGATGAGTGATCTCCTTGTAACCCTCGCTCACCTCCATTTCGGAGAGGCCAGTCGCACAGCGCGGGCACCAGGGCATGACGTCGTACCCGTGATAGATCCAGCCGTTCTGGTGACAGACTTTGAGGAAATGCCAGATGGCGTAGTTGTTCTCGTCGGACAATGTGTAGTAGGAGTTATCCCAGTCCATGAAGTAGCCGAGCCGTTTCGATTGCTCGGTTTGCATCGCCGAGTAGGTAAAGACGCGCTCCTTGCACTTCTCGACGAACCGATCGATCCCGTATGCCTCGATGTCCCGCTTGGAGGTGAACCCGAGCTCTCGTTCGACTTCGACCTCAACCCAAAGTCCTTGACAGTCGAAGCCGTTCTGATAGCGTTGACGGTACCCGAGCATGGTGTAGAACCGCTGGTAAAAGTCTTTGTAGGTCCGGCCCCAGGCGTGGTGGACGCCCATCGGGTTGTTGGCGGTAATGGGCCCGTCCATGAAGGAATAGCGCTTGGAGCTCCGGGCATTGCGCGTGAGATACTTCTGCACGATGCCGTGCTCGTACCACCAACGGAGGACAGCGCGCTCGAGCGCTGGGAAGTCGATGTCTTTGGTGGGAACAGGCTCGAACATCCTGCGCACCTCCCTGAGTTCTCTCGATCTGCCTGCTCGATCGGAAAACCCCGCCCTCCACTCTGAGGGCGGGGTTCACCCGCGGTACCACCCCAGTTGGTGCGGCCACGGGCCGCACCCACTCGGTGCTGCAGTAACGGGCAGCTCCCGGCTACGCCTACTGTGGCGCCACAACGCCAGTTCGGGTAGCAGCTCGAGAAGGATTTTCCGCCGCGTCGTTGCCGCCCGGCTCGCACCGTCCCGGGCTCGCTGCTCGGCCGCCGCGACGTACTCGCTTCCGTCTTCGCCGTTCGCCAGTTCGCTTGTTACCGAACAACTACGGTACCATCGCAGCTGGAGCGGCGGCAACCCGGTCAGTCCACAGCGCCGCGATGACCGCGAGACCTCGATGGTGTTCGTTCGAGTGGCTCGCGCGGTCCCGCCAGGTCGACGAGGAGAGAGGCGAATCGTCGTTCTCGCACGGTGGGGAGGATAAGGCGTGGCTGAGTCGACCGGATCGCAGCGATCATCGGCCAGAACCTGGATCGCGCTGATCGCCGTCACGGCGATCATGGCGACCGCTGCTGGGGGACGATTTCTGGTCGGTCTGGTCTTTCCGGAACTCCAGCATGACTTGCACATGAGTCATGCTCGTCTCGGCTCGATCGTCTCGTTGAGTGTCCTGATCGTCGGGCTCTCCCAACCCTTCGTGGG
>DAOTYK010000338.1:0-2131 GCA_034434855.1 Thermomicrobium sp. | reverse complement strand
GGCTGGCGCCGTGCCGGACTCGGAGAAGGAAAGGGCGCCCTCGGCGCTGGATTACCGCTCAGTTCGTCCGCCATTCATGGATGACCCAGACGTCGGCCGCCTGATCGTGCAGCCCTCGTCGATCGCTCCGGAAGAGAACCGGCCACCAGGGCAAGAGGGCGAGCCAACCGAGCAGCGCGAGGAGCATCGCACGGCCGAGTGCCTTGGCCTGTCCCGGGGGTGCACCTCGTCGATCGACGACCTGGAGGCCGAAAGCTCGCTTGCCCAACGTCGCGCCCCACCGCCCGACCGGATAAACCCAATAGGCATAGGGAACGCCGATCCCGAGCGCGAATCCGATCAGCGAGCTGAGCGCATCGTAGACGCCTGGGGGAAGAACGACGAGCCCGGGCGACTCACCGACGAACAAGACAGGCATAGAATAAGTCAAGAAGAGGGAGAATACCCAGAACACGATGCCATCGAGTAGGCCGGCGGTGATGCGCCGCAGCACTGGTCCCGGCTGTCCCGGCGCGGCAGTCGCTGGTGGCGGGCGGGAGGCAGCATCGGTTGCTGCTCGGTTCCGGCTGTGCGCTGTTGGCTCACCTCCACCGGGTGAGGTAGAACGGGCTTGCGACTGGTCGGTGGCACGCTCGCGCTGACCCGCACGATAGGTGCGGTAGCGTTCTTGGACGAGCGGGTCGAGCAGGTGCTCCAAGAGGCTGTGGAGGCGCCGGGCAGAGGGCGTCCGCTCGACCGATGTCGCCAGCCAGGCCAAGTCGGCGAGCGGCGTTTCCAAGTGAAGGGCCTCGGAATCGCTCAGGCCCAGTACCCGTTCGGTACTGCGCAAGATGCGCTCGGCATGCGCTCGCTCGCTCGCATCCTCAGCCCGGGTGTACGATGCTCGCAGAAGGGGGAGCAATTCGCCTCGGACGACATCGTGACTCAGCCACCAGGTCACCGGGAACTCGAAAGGTATCGTCAACCAGAGGCGCTGGCGCGTCACGGTGAGCGCTGATGCGGTGCCCTCGCGGTCAGTCGTCCCCATCCGGCGCCGCAACCCCCCGAGCGCTGCTGCCAGCAGTCCCACCCGATCGGGATCCAGCTCGATTCTCAGGAGCTCCTCGCCCCAGCGCACGGCACTCAGCTGCTGCCGGAGTGCAGCTAGCAGCTCATAGGCCGTGTCGCGCACCCAGCGCGCATACGGGGGCTCGTCTGTGGCATCCTGAACGAGCTCGTGAACGCGCACCAACAATGCTTCCAGGGAGGGAATCAAGATCTTGGCAGCCTCGACGTGGCTGAAGCTGACCGTGATCGTCCGCTGGTTCACTCGTAGCCCTCAGTCGTCGCTCGTCGCCTCTCCCCGGTTCGTACCCTACCGCAAAAAGATTATACCGGCAAGTGGGCCAGGGCTGCTCGGCAGGTCTCTCGAGGGTGCGCACTGGTGGCTTCTGCCGGGTTCCCAGCGGCCGGGAGCGCTTGCCTGTCACTGCCCTTCCCTGGGGGTATACTGGCGCGAGGAGGAACGTCGTCATGCCGATCGTCCGGCTGGACGAGGCGACCGTTCGACGCATCGCTGCCGGTGAAGTCGTCGAGCGACCGGCATCGGTCGTCAAGGAGCTCGTCGAGAATGCGTTGGATGCGGAGGCTCGGACGATCCGCGTCGAGATCGTCGCGGGTGGCCGAGAGTCGATCCGCGTCCAGGATGACGGGACGGGGATTCCACCGGACGAGCTGCCGTTGGCTGTCGAGCGGCATACCACCTCCAAGCTGCACCGCTTCGAGGACTTGGCACGACTCGCGAGCTATGGATTCCGCGGTGAGGCATTGGCTGCGATCAGCGCAGTCAGCGAGTGCGAGATCGTCTCGCGGGTACCAGATGTTCCCTATGGAGCGCGGTTGCTCGTTCGTTACGGACGCCCCGGGCGGGTCGAGCCGATCGGGGTTGCACCGGGAACCGTGGTGACCGTTCGCGATCTCTTCGCCAATGTCCCGGCTCGACGGCGTTTCTTGCGCCAGGACGCGACCGAGGTTGCCCTCATCCAACGCACGTTGGCTGCGCTGGCTCTGGCTCATCCGGAGGTACGGTTCGAATTCACGAACGACGGACGAATCGTGCTGGCGACCAGCGGGAGCGGTGATCTCCTCGATG
>DAOTYK010000337.1:0-1767 GCA_034434855.1 Thermomicrobium sp. | reverse complement strand
TCCGAGTTGTACGGGTCGGTACCGAAGCTCAGCTCCTCGTCGTCCGGAAGGTCGTCACCATCGGTATCGACTGGACCGGGGGGTGGCGGCGGGGGTGGTGGCGGTGCTGGTTGTGGCGGCGGTTGTGGCTTCGGGGCGGGCGGTTGGGGCGGCGCTGGTATGGCTCGCACATCGAATGCAGCGCGCCCGAACTCCAATTGACGGGTCGCTGCATCGACGGCCCGAACAGTCCAGGTGCCAGCGATCTCCGCTCCACCGGCAGCCTGACAATAGACCAAGGTGACGGTTACCCACTCGTTTCCGCGCAATTCCGCTTGGGCGAGATCGACGGGACCCTTGCCGGGTGGTATGGCTTGCACCACGACAGGAGTTACCTGGCTCCCCGGTGCACTGTTGCGCACTTGTATGTCGACAGCCGCAGCGCAGTCGTAGGGTTGGACCGGTTCAGTGGGTACGCGCCACTCGAGACTCGGCATCGGCGTCGCGGTCGGAGTCGGTGCGGGTAGAACGCCGAACGAGTCGCTCATGATGGGGCGGGTCGGCTGGTCGCTGCGATACCAACGGACCGTCCACGTTCCTGGCAACTGTTCGGCACGCGGGACGACGCTGCAGAGGGAGGCTCGCAGCGTCGACCACTGGTCCCCGGAAACCTCGATCGGCGGCAAGCTGAGTTGCTGGCCACTCGGCGACTCGATGACGACATAGACCATGAACGATTCATTGGGGTCGGCGTCTCTCGCGCGGATGCCGAGTTCGACGATCGTGCGGTTGGTTTTGCAGTCACCCGCGATTATCGAGGTACGAGGGACGCTCGACTGCCAGGTGATCGCCCGAGCCGATCGAGTCGTGAAGGAGACAGCGGCGAGAACGCGGTCCGGCTGTGCCCGATCGATCCATTCGGCGCGCCACTCGCCGACCGGCTCGGGGCTACCGAGCTGAGCCAAGTTCACTTCCACCCGGACGGTTTGCCCAGGCTGGACAGCATACGGGCCGAGCGTTCGGGGCTGGCCATCCGGGGGCGTGAGGCGGAGCTCGATTTCGCTCACGCTCGTTTCGGCCGGCGCGCGGACCGTGAGGACGACTGCGGTATTCCCCACGTCGACGGGTGTAGAAGGCCCTGTGGCGACCCAACGCTCGGCGATCCCCGTTCGGGGCGATGGGGTCGGTGTGGCTGTGCCGGCTCGGTTACAGGCAGCGAGCAGAATGAGGGCGAGGAGGAGCCAGCTGACCGACGTCCGCTGCCGGTGTCGAAAGTCCGTGCGCATCCCGAGCGCTCCGTGGGACCTCTACCGATCAGGAAGCAGCGTCGAAGCATCCGAAAAAGAGAATAGCAGGGAAATCTAGCTCGTCAAGCGCACCGGTTCGCCGCTCGCGATCGTTACGCGCGGGGAACAGCGCAAGGGGGAACGGACGTGCAGCCTGTAGTCTGCCAAGCGGAAACCGGTGAGGGGCTGGCAAGACGCCGTGCAGCGCCTTGCGTTCTCATGGACTAGTACCTGCACAGGGCTAGAAGCTGGTGCTCGGGAGCGGTGAGTCGCGCGGCGTGCCGGCGAGCGCGCTCGGTCGGGGCGACACCATGATGCAGCACGGTACGGCTGCCGCCCGCAGGTGTCGGACCGCGAGAACGATGCAGGGGCAGGTGATCACCTGCCCCTGTCCCACCGGCTCGACGACCGAGAGCTCAAGGCTTTTGGACGACTGCTTTGACGGGGACATGACCTGCCTTGTCGAAGTGGAGTTCCACTTCGATCTCGTCACCAGGATTCA
>DAOTYK010000336.1:0-4221 GCA_034434855.1 Thermomicrobium sp. | reverse complement strand
GCTTCGGCCTGGAGTCGCTCGCTCACCCATAGCCAGAGCGCGATCGCCAGGAGGAGACCGGTGATCAGGAGATGCCAGCCGGTCAGGACCGGCTCGATCACCACCCTCGTCCGCTCGCGACCCATGATCGTCTCCGGCTCCTCCAGGACGCTTATCCCGTCCACCCACCGCACGACGTCATGCCTCCCATCCTTGCGGGTGGCTCCGCGAGGGAAAACCGAAGCGCGGTGCTCGCTCCGTCGGTCGATCGACCTCGATCGCCACAGCCCGTGGAAGATCGACCGGCGTGCGCAACAGGTCTTCCACCGTTTGCCGATCGGCCACCTTCAGCGAGGCCACCAGATCGGCGAGACCGGGGAGCTGGTCCTCGCTGTCGTCGGCACCGGGAGCCAGCTCTCCATCTCCCGATCGCTGTGCGAGCCAAGCCGCGAGTTCGCTGACCAGTTCTTCCAGCTTCCTCTGCCGTTGCCAGAGGGTCGCTGAACTCCAGGCGGCCAGCGAGGCGATCGCCAGGAGCCCGATGAGCGCCACCACCTGCATCTCCACCAGCCCGAAACTCATCTCGCCCCCGGTTCCAGCTCGTCCAGACCGACGCCGCGCTCGCGCAACAGGGCGCGCAGCTGCAACCGCACTCGGTTGAGGATCTGGCTGACCCGTGATTCGGAGATGCCGAGCAGCTGGCTGATCTCCCGCATGGTGAGATCCTCGTAGTAGTAGAGCGAGACGATCAGGCGATCGCGCTCGCTCAGCGTAGCCAGTGCGGCAGCGATCCGCCGCTTGAGATCTTCTTCGGCAGCGACCTCGCCTGGCTCCAGCGCATTGGGGTCAGCGAGTTGCTCTTCGAGCGTGAGCGCGTCCGGATCCTCGCTCGCCTGCAGCGGGAGGAAAAGGCACGCCGCGTCACTGATCGCCTGCTGCAGTTCGGTCGTGGTCATGCCGAGATGGTCGGCCAGTTCGGTCTCGCTGGGCATCCGCCCGTGCTCGGCGAAGAATTCCCGGGTCGCCTGCTCGATCTGGCGTGCCCGGCTGCGGGCACTCCGCGGGACGATATCGAGCGTGCGCAGCGCGTCGAGGATGGCCCCGCGGATCCGCATCGCTGCGTAGGTCTCGAACTTCACACCACGCGTGTCGTCGAACCGTTCCAGCGCTTCCAGGAGACCGATCGTTCCGTAGCCGATGAGGTCGTCCCGTTCGACGCTCGGTGGCAGCGAGAGTCGCAAGCGGTCCACCACGTACTTGACGAGCGGTGCGTACTGCTCGACGAGTTGCGCTCGCGTGTCGTCACGCGCCTCGATGCGGCGGAGCCGCTGGCGGAGCCTTCCTTCTTGGCGTGCCGGGATCGCCATCGGCCGGCCCTTTCGGCTCACGAGATCTCACGCTGGTCGCTGCTGGCGGGCGAGCGCTCGTAGATCGCCGCAGCCTCTTCCGGTTCGCTCGAGCTCGAGAGCAAGCGCTCGATGACGAGCCCAGCGATCAACATCAGCACGAGGGCGCTCGCGCTGCTGACTGCGACCCACAGCAACGATTGCCCGCGCAGGATCCCCCCGAGGTAGACCACCAGGAAGGCCGCGATGCTGGAGAGGAGGACCAGTGGCCGGATCGTCAATGGTTTGGAGTGCTTCGCGTCCTGCATCCGGGTACCCTCTCGAGTGGTCGTGCGTCCCACCCCTGCATCGTTCACCCTATCCTCTCGACCATCGACCAGCCCAGCCCTGCCCGACCCAAAGCGCGCAGTGCAGGCGTCCTAGGACAGGCAGTGCGTCGGTCCTAGGACGGGGGACGCCTCGCAGCTCGTCGTTCCAGGCGCTCCAGCGTCCAGGCAGCGAGCTCGGCCAGTGCCGGCGTCGAAGCGCTCACCAGGTCATCGGGAATCCGGGTACCGGTGGTGAGAGCCAGCAGGGGACGCGCCAGCCGTTCAGCCAGCCCCAAGGCCATTCCCGGGCGTCGGGTCTCGTCGAGCTTGGTCAGGATGATGGCCCGAGGGCGCAGCGGCGCATACCGGCGCGCCGCTTCGAGCGTTTCCTCCAGGTCGCCTCCGACCGGAAGCGTCAGCGCGACGATCACGTGCTCGCTGGCCAGAACCCCCTCCAGCGCCGCGATGGCGCGCGGATCGAACGGGTTCGCGCCTGCCGTGTCGATCAGGACCAGCTGGCCACTCGCCATGCGGAGTGCCCGCTGGAGTTCGACCCCGTTCACCGCGCGGGTGAAGGGGAGGCCGAAGCTCCGCGCCAGTGTCTCGCTGCGCGCGTCGTGCGCGTCGTCACCCCCAGAGCTGATGAGGTGCACCGCGAAGCCATCGGCTCGAGCTGCTGCCGCGAGCTTCAGTGCCGTCGTCGTCTTGCCGACGCCGGTCGGGCCGACGAGCGCCAGGATCATGCGCCCCCCGAGCGGTAACCACGGCGCCACCGTGATGTACTCCGCGATCCGAGCGGCCAGTACTCGACGGAGATCGCGGCTCGGTCCCTTCCCTTGCCGGTAGGCCTGAACCAGGTCGGCCGCAAAGCGCGGACTCAACCCGAGCGCTGTCAGCCCCAGGACCACCGGATCACCGATCCCCGATCCCGCCTGGATGCCAGGCATACCCAGGCCGTGCTGGAATCCAGGCGATCCCGGTGCAGCCACGAGTTCCACGATGGCTGGTCCACCGAGAAGGTGACGCGGTTCGAGATGGCGCACGTCCAAGATGACAGCATCCGGCCCGAGTTCAGCTTTGGCCAGGAGGAGCGCGGCTTGGATCGATTCTGCCCGGAAGGTGCGTGCCTCCAGCATGACTTACCCCCTCACGGTTCCCAAAATCTGGACGCGGATTCCAGGCGCCACCTCGTGGTAGGCCAGGACTGCCAGGTTCGGCAACGAGCGGCGGAGCGTGCGACTCACGGCAGCCCGCAGGCTGGCCGGCGCGAGCAGCACCGGCTGGTATCCGAGCACCGCCACGCGCTCCATCTCTTGGGCCACCGCGGCCAGCAAGGCCTGCAAGCGCTCCGGTGGAAGCGCGAGTTGCGGCCCATCCTCACCGTGATGGATCGATTCCTGGAGCTGCGTCGCCAGGTCGGGATGCAGGACCAGCGCGCCCAGCGTTCCGTCCGCTGCCACGTACTGCTGGGTGATGGCAGGAGCCAAAGCGTGCCGGACATGCTCGGCGAGGATATGCACGTTGCGCACCGAGCGGGCATGGTTCCCCAGCACTTCCAGGATGGTGACGAGGTCGCGGATCGGTACCTGCTCCTCGAGGAGGAGCTGCAGTACCTGGTGCACCTCGCTCAACGAGAGGAGATGCGGGACGAGTTCGTCCACCACAGCCGGGTGCTCGCGCCGGACACTATCCAGCAGCCGTTGCACGTCCTGCCGGCGCAACAGGTGTGCCGCGTGACGGCGCACCACTTCGCTCAAATGCGTCGTGATCACCGAGGCGGCATCGACGACTGCGTAGCCCTGTGCCTCGGCTGCCGCGCGTTGCCCTTCGGCGATCCAGACCGCCTGGAGACCGAAGGCCGGTTCACGCGCTGCGATCCCCTCCAGCTGCGGCGGTTCACCGGTCGTGCTCATCGCCATCAGTCGGTCCGGATAGACCTCGCCCTCCCCGACCTTGATCCCACGCACCAGGATGCGGTACTCGTTCGGGCGCAGGGTCAGGTTGTCCCGGATGCGCACGGTCGGCATGACGAAACCCAGTTCCTGCGCGATCTGCTTGCGCAAGAGCGTGATCCGCCGCAACAGTTGCCCACCAGCTGCTTGATCGACCAGCGGGATCAGCCCGTAGCCGATCTCCAGTTCGAGCGGATCGACCGGCGCCACCTCCGGCATCGCCTCCTCGGTCTCGCTCGCTGGTGGCGGGATCTCGGCGGCTGCCGGTCGGGCCGGTTGCCGCAAAGCCAGCGCTGCACCCAGCATCCCGACCGCCCCGAGGAAAAAGGGTGGAGCCGGCAAGCCTGGTGCCAGTCCCAGGACAGCCAGCAGCACGCCAGCGATCGCCAGTGCGCGGGGAGCGCTGAAGATCTGCCGGGCCAGGTCCAGTCCCAGATTGGCGTCCGAGGCGCTGCGCGTCACGATGATGCCGGTCGCCGTGGAGATCAGCAGGGCCGGGATCTGCGAGACCAGACCGTCCCCCACGGTCAGCAGGGCGTAGGTGCGCAGCGCCTCGCCGAGCGAAAGGCCGCGTTGCAGTGCGCCGATGGCGATACCACCCAGGATGTTGATGAGGATGATCACGATACCCGCGAT
>DAOTYK010000335.1:0-7819 GCA_034434855.1 Thermomicrobium sp. | reverse complement strand
CTGCCGCACGTCGCTGGGGCAGCCAGGTCGGAGAAGTCCAGTCCTTGTGGGAACTTCGGGAAAAAGTGCGTGGTTTTGGGCGGAAAGAGCCGGCGAGCCTGCGCCCAGGCCAGCACGGTCGCTCGCGGGGTCGGTCGGACGAGGGCCGCACGGTACGGATCCGCTCGTTCTCCTCGGGCGGAATGACGCGTTCGTCCACTCGTCTTTCTGCCGCTTGCCGACCCCGTTCAAGCGAGGGAAGAATCGTCTTCGACGTCGAGAAAGCCGAGCAGATCAGCCGGGAAGGCGAGTCCGGCCTCCGGTGAACTGGTGCGCAGCTGAGAGATCTGCAGCTCGGCTTGATCCAGAATAGCGTTGCATTGGCGGATCAGCTCGACCCCTCGCTGGTACTCTCGGATCGCCTCGGCCAGGGGCAGGTTCTCGTTCTCCAGTCGCTGGACGATCGCCTCGACTTCGCTGACGAGCTGTTCGAAGAGGTCGATCGGGTGTGGTACCGCGCCGTCAGCTCGCTCGGCCATCCTGTCCCCCTCTCATTCGCTCGACTCGACCGATCGGACGATCGTCTCAGCCTGACCGTCGTTGAAGTAAAGGCGGAGGCCCTGGCCGAGACTGACTTGACGGATGGAACGGACGAGCTCGCCACTGGCACTGTCCTCGGCCAGGAGGTAACCCCGCGTCAGCGGGCCGTAGGGACTGAGCAGTTCCAGTTCGCGGCCGAGCGCTTGCACATGCTGGCGATGGCGTGCCAGGCGCAGCAGGATTGCCCGGTCGATCCGCCGAGCTGACTGATCCAGGCGCTGCCGCAGGTTGTCCATGCGGTGCAGGGGCGCTGCGCGGTGGAGCCGATGCTGGAGCTGCCCAACATGGTCACGCAAACGCACCAGCCGGCGTGTGACGAGCGCTTCCAGCCGCTCTTCCAAAGCGACGAGTTCCCCGACCAGGGTGCGACGATCGTGCGGCGTGACCAGTTCGGCAGCCGCTGACGGTGTCGGCGCACGGAGGTCGGCGACGTAGTCGCAGATCGTCCAATCCGTCTCGTGGCCGATGGCTGACACGACGGGAATCCTGCTCGCATAGATCGCTCGAGCCAGTCGCTCGTCGTTGAAGCACCAGAGGTCTTCGAGCGATCCGCCACCACGGGCGATGATGACCACCTCCGCCCGTCCGTCCGCTTGGACCGATTCCAGCGCGGCGATGAGCGTCTCGACCGCATCGTCTCCCTGGACGCGGGCCGGGGCGAGCAACAGGTGCACGTAGGGATAGCGGCGGCGCAGAACGGTTTGGATGTCGTGCCAGACTGCTCCATGGGGGGAGGTCACCACCGCGATGCACCGGGGACGCAGCGGCAGGGGGCGCTTGCGCCGCTGATCGAACAATCCCTCGCGTTCCAGCTTTTCCTTGAGGAGCTCGAACTGCTGGCGCAAGGCGCCATCGCCGAGCGGCTGGAGGTGCTCGACGTACAGTTGGTAGACACCGTCGCGCTCATAGACGCCCAGTGACCCGCTGGCGATCGCCTCGTCTCCATCGCGGGGGAGATAGGGCAGGAGTTGCGCCTGGCTCCGGAACAGAACGCAACGCAGGGTTGCATCTCCCTCGCGTAGACTGAAGTACCAATGCCCGCTGGCATAGGTTCGAGCGTTGGTGATCTCACCGCGCACGCGGAGCATGCGGAGGATCGGCTGCTCTTCCAAGAGATCCTTGATGAAGCGCGTGAGAGTGGCGACCCCGATGACCTCACTCGGCCACATCGCTGTCCCTCGTCAATCGGGTCGCAGTCGCATCAGCGGCTGCCCGTATTCGACGGGTTGACCATTCTCGACCAGGATCTCGACGATGGTGCCAGCGCGTTCCGCCACGATCTCGTTCATCACCTTCATCGCCTCGATGATCGCCACGACTTGCCCTGGCTCGACCCGATCGCCGACGCGAACGAAGGGCTCGGCACCTGGCCGCGGTGCGGCATAGAAGGTGCCGACCATCGGTGCGGTGATCGTCTCCAGCTGCTCGAGCGCTGCTGTGTCCTGGTCCGCTGATCGCACGGGCGACACTGCTGCCGGTGGCAGGAGCGTCGCTGCTTCACTGAGTGCGGCGCTCTCCAGCAGGATGCGCAAATCCCCGTGACTGACTTCGAGGCGCTGGAGTCCGGCTGCGCGCATCACTTCTACAAGTTCGCGGACCGTACGCGTCAGCGCCCCGTAGTCGGGAGCACGAGACGATTCCGGTCGGGTCTCTTCCGACATCGTCAGCTCACCCGCTCGATATATTCGCCCGTGCGCGTATCCACGCGAACGATATCCCCGATCTCGATGAAAAAGGGAACAGTGACGACCAGTCCCGTTTCCAGGGTTGCCGGCTTTCCGCCACCGGATTGCGTATCACCGCGCACCCCGGGTGGGGTATCCACGACTTTGAGATCGACCGTGACCGGTAACTCGACTTCGACAGGCTGGCCGTTGTAGGTCAGGAGGTCGAGCTGGAGACCCTCCTTGAGGTAGGAGACCGCATCGCCGAGCGCTTCTCGATCGATCGCGAACTGCTCGAACGTTTCGGTATCCATGAAGTGGTATTGGCCACTGTCCTCGTAGAGGAACTGTACCCGATGCCGCTCGAGCGGAGCGAGTTCGAAGCGTGTCCCCGCTTGGACGGTCGTTGTCGTCGTGGCTCCGGTGCGTAGGTTCTTGAGGGTCAAGCGGACGAAGGCGCTGCCGCGTCCCATTTTGACGTGCTGATAGTCGAGGACGCGAACCAGTTCGCCGTCGATGAGCAGTGTCAAGCCCTTCCTGAGATCACCGGTCTCGATCATCCCGGAATCCCCCTGCTGTGCCGAACGTGATCCACCTCTTGTCGCTCAGTATACGAGATACGACTCGTCTTTCCGGACGTGCACGCGGTTCTTCCCTCACGAGCTAGCGAGGTCGATCCGCTTGGGGGTGCGGGTCACGATCTCCAAGCCGGTTTCACGGACGATTGCGAGATCCTCGATCCGGACACCACCCCATCCTGGTACATAAATCCCCGGCTCGATCGTCACCACGTGCCCGGGTTCGAGGATCTGATCTGAGGCCGGTGACAGTGCGGGTGCCTCGTGCACGCGCACGCCGACCCCATGTCCGAGCGAGTGCGTGAAGGCATCCCCGTAGCCGGCCTCGGCGATCACGCGGCGAGCGAGTGCATCGGCCTCCCGTCCGGTCATGCCTGGTCGTATGCCCGCTTCCGCCGCTTCCACGGCCGCGAGCACGATGGAGAACATGCGCTCCAGCTGTTGGTCGGCCTGGCCGATCCAGACGGTCCGCGTCAGATCGGCGCAGTAGCCGGCGACGACGGCTCCCATGTCGATGACGATCGGCTCGCCAGCGGTCAGCCGACGTTGGGTGGGGCGATAGTGCGGGAGCGCACCGTGTGGGCCGGAGGCGACGGCGATCGGGAAGGCGATCCCATCGGCACCGGCCTCCACGAGTGCCCGCTCCAGGCGGAGCGCGACCTCACGCTCGCTCAGTCCGGGCCGGAGTTCGGCGAGCACTGCCTGGAAGGCAGTGTCGGTGACCGCCTGAGCCTGCTTGATCCGTTCCAACTCCTCCGGCGCCTTGCGGGCGCGAAGATCGTCGACCAGCGTTCCCACCGCGACGAGTTCGACTGCGGAACCCAATGCCTCGCGCAAGACCTGGACGTCGCGATAGAGCATGGCGCGGTCCTCGAAGCCGACGCGCCGCACTCCCATCTCTTGGAGAACGATCGCGTCGCCGCGGGCGAAGTCGCGCTCCCGATCGAACACCTGAAAACCGGTGGCCTCTTGCTGGGCCAGGACGCTGTTGAGTCGGCTGGTGACGACGACCGCGTCCTGGTGGCTGATCACGAGATGGCCGGCGGATTCGTTGGGGGGAATATCCTCGCCGGTAAAACCGCTCAGCCAAAACCGATTGGAGGGATGCGTGATGACGATCGCATCGAGTTCCTGCTCGCGCAGCCGTTCGCGCAGCCGCGCCAAGCGTTCCGCTGTAGTCACCTGCTCGCTCCTTCCACTCGTCGGACGAGATAGATGAGTGCCAGTTCGTAGCTCATCGGACCGAAACCACAAATCTGTCCGACGGCGACTGGTGCGATGACCGACCGGTGCCGGAATGGCTCGCGGGCATGAATGTTGGAGAGATGGACCTCGACGACCGGTGCTGGGACCGCAGCGACCGCGTCGCGCAAGGCGATGCTGTAATGGGTCAAGGCTCCGGGGTTGAGGATGATGCCAGCCACTTCCCAGCCGTAGCGCTGAATCAGGTCAACGAGTTCCCCTTCATGATTGGATTGCGCGCAGATGACCTCGAATCCGTGTGCCTGTGCCAGTTCCTGCAGTCTCTGGTCGATCTCGGCCAGTGTCGTCGTTCCATAGACCTCTGGCTCGCGCCGGCCCAGCAAATTCAGGTTGGGACCGTGGAGGACGAGCAGGCGCTTGGCGACACTCACCGGATCCATCCTTTCGCCCGAACCAGATCGCGACCGAGCAGGCCGAGGAGCACGCGGTACGGATCCGGGTTCTCCGGATGATACTCGAAGCGCGCTCGCTCGAAGTACTGGATAGTCAGGCCGGTATCGGGATCGGTGAAGGGTTCCGAGATCGGGTAGCCGAAGAGCGCTAGCGACTCGCGGAAGGAGATCCCGGGATCACCGAACTCGAGCCCATAGGAGCGCCAGTACGCGAGGAAGCGGCCGCAGACTGCGTGTCCGGTCTCCGGGAAGAACCAGCAGTCCCCGGAGACAGCACTGGCCGGGATCGACTGAAACGCTGGGTGCCCGAGAAGGCCACGCCGCTTCGCATCCTCCACTCCCAACCGGCCGAGCTGGACTTCGTAGGGGGTCCCCGCGAGCTCCGGATGATACTCGAACCGCTGCCGCTCGAAGTATTGGACCGTGAAGGGCTTACCGAGATCCGGATTGACTTCGCTGAACTCCTCGGTGAGCGGGTAGCCAAAGATCGGGAGCCCGCCGCTTCGTTCCCAGAAGGTCTTGAAGCCGTGGGAGAGCGAGTGACCGGTTTCCGGGAAGTAGCGCCGTTCCGGTGTCGACGGAAATGCGGGGATGCGAGTAGCTGGTGTGTTCAGGCGAGCCAAATCGTCCCAAACAGCTGGGTCCTCGTGTCCGAGCCGCCAGAGCGCGACACCCGCGAGACCACGGTCGAGCGCGAGATCGACGCGTGCGGCGACGCTCCGCGCGTCAGCGTGCCAGACCTCGTGCTGCTGTCCCTGGTCGTCGGTGTAACGGATCCACGCCTCTTTTTCCGTTTCGTCGTAACCGCTCGTCGCTCCTGGTCGGCGGAGCAGTTCTCGTACCTGGTCATAGCGAACCGAACGAGCTGGTGGCCCGGCAGTTATGTTCCAGTCGTAACCATAGAGCGGAATGCCGAGGATCAGTTTCTCGCGGGGGACGCGCGTCGTCAGGTAGCTGACGACACGTTGCACCCACGTATAAGGGGCGACCGGACCGGGTGACCCTCCAGCATAGTGGAAATCGTACGCCATCACGACGATGTAGTCGTTCACCTCGGCCAGTGCCGGATAGTCATAGGCACCGCCCCAGGTGGTCGGTGTGTCCGAGGTGCGGGCCACGACCGCTTGGGTCACCAACTTACCGCGCGGTCGGAGTTGGGCAGCGAGCTCGCGCATGAAGGCGGTGAGGTGCGGAGCATCGCTGGCATTCACTGCTTCGAAGTCGATGTGCATGCCACTGTAGCCGCGCTCCTCGACCAGTCGCACGATGCGAGCGATCACTGCACTGCGCTGCACGGGATCGGCGATCAGGGGGGTAAAGTCATTCCAGCGCGGTACGTTCTTGATCATCGGGATGACCGTGATCCCACTCTGGCGGAGGAAACCGTCGGCGGTGTGGTCGCTCAACTCCTCGATCGTCCCGTCAGCGCGCAGCTGGAAAAAGTACGGGGACACGATGTCGAGCGTGCCGAGGTGCGCTTGCAGGGTGGTCCACGAAGTGCGGTCGTACGTCACGTAATATCCCCAGCGGACGAACGGTGGTGCTGCCTGCACGCTGGGGATGTGCGTCGCGGGGGGCAACACGATCGACAGCACTGCGAGCAGAAGCCCGAGTCGGCGAATTTGCTCACCAGCGTGTGTCGTCTTCACGGCACTTCCATTCCCTGTGCTCGCTTTTCACCCACGCGGCGAGGCTTGTGCAGCGACGGCGACGACCGTGATCACGACCTCGACTGGCTCTGGATAG
Organism: Thermomicrobium sp.; assembly: GCA_034434855.1. Lineage (GTDB taxonomy): Bacteria > Chloroflexota > Chloroflexia > Thermomicrobiales > Thermomicrobiaceae > Thermomicrobium. Next base: position 1,597 of record DAOTYK010000335.1, on the reverse strand, counting down.
CCCTCGAAGGTCGCCGTACCGCGGAAACGGACGACCGGCGTGAGATAGCGCTCGCTTCCTTGCCCTGCATCGACCCACGCGAGTTCGGCACTCGTGAGACGAGCCACACCGCGCAGCGGCAGGCTGGCTCGCTCGAAGAGACGCTCGTCGACTTCCACCGTCGCGCGCCCGCTCTCCACATCCTGCCAGAGCGCCTGGGCTGGCCGTAGGCTGTAGGTGGATGGCTCGAGCGCCGCTGGCCAGGCCACGAATGCCTGGCGGACCGTTCCGTCGCTCGCAACCGTGACGGTCGCACCGGGAAGCGCGGAGAGGACCGGTGTCGGTTCGGCAGGACCGAAGGTGACGATGGCCAAACCGCGATCCGGCAGGCGCTCGCGCACTTGCCCCTCGTCGATCGGCGTGGAAACCAGCTGGTGGCTCTGAAGCCAGCCGCGGGCGATCCGGCGAAGTTCCGTGTCGTCTGGAAGCGCGGTTTCCGTCGGCGTCGTCTCGGGGGTAGTTGCAGGCGAGTTCGTCGGCTGGGATGTCGGGCTGGGGAGTTCGGTCTGGTACTGGATCGTCAGCTCGTTCACGATGAGCTGCCCGCGCGAGCTGCGGACGAGGAAACCGCCACCGGCTGTCTGCTCGACTGTTCCGTCGATGCCGAGCGAGCGGGCGAGGGCTAGGGCAGTCGTCTCATCCCACTGGCGGGGAACCAAGCGATAGACCGGAGCGTCCTGCGGCAGGCGCTCGAGATCGATGGCCAGTTCGTAGGTCAGGTTCAAGAGGTTCGGCGGGTAGGCCGGTTGTGGAATGTTCGGAACGGGCAACTCGCCGAATGCACCGACCACGATCGGTGGAGGTGGGGTCGGAGTCGGGGTCGGGGTCGCCTCAGGGGTCGGCGTTTCCACGGGGGAAAGAGGCGGGTTGCCAGGCGAACCCGGTGGAGCAGTCACGACCGGTAGAGCAGACTCGACGGGAGGGGTCGTTGCCGTCCCCGGAGCCGCTGAGGGGGAAGGGCGCCAGAGGCCACGGATGGCCCAGACAGCGACGAGCAGCATGGCGATCAACGCGAGCGCTGCGAAGAGGATCGGGCCACGCCCGCTGCTGCTTTGGGGCGTGCTGGCTCGCCTGGCGGTACGGCGGTCATTGCGCCGCGGACGCTTGCTGCTCGCCACGTCCCTCCCCTCCCGCTCATCCCCAGAGGGTACCACTGGCGAGGGGGCATGCGCAGGGTGGCGCGTTGGTCGATCGTGGGTCGTCATCCTGGCGACCGTCGCGGCGGACGACAGACAGAACCGATCGGGCCGATCGCCTGCCGACGGGAGGTCTTTCGCAGCGGGGCAGCTTGTGATGCACGCCCGACCGTGTTCCACGCCTCCTGGTGCGCGGGCCGGTCGCTCGCTCTCTCCTGGTGCCGTGCGACGAACGCGAGCGAGGGGGAGGAGCCGGTACAGCGGTCGTCCCCGAGGAACGATCTCGGCGTGCGATCGGTACCGGTTGCGGCAACTCGGGAGCGCGTGTTCGACCCACGAAACCGGTAACGCCTGATGAAGCCGGATGAACCAACTTCTCTGGTCGTCAGCGAACGAAGTCGACCCAGTGCAGTGCACGCACC
>DAOTYK010000334.1:0-9869 GCA_034434855.1 Thermomicrobium sp. | reverse complement strand
GACACTGGACGGCGCTGGCTTGCTCGCGTCCTGTTCATCGCGGCCTAGCCAGGCATCGGCGAGCCCCGTCACCGACCGGTCCCCATGACTTTAGCATCAATGTGTGAAGGACTCAAGGGAACCGGATCGGCCGTTGCGCGCGGCCGGTGTGCATGTAGACGGGTCGGCGCAGGGCGGCGGCTCCTCTTCCGTTGGGAGTGGCCACCACTGTTCCGGTAAATGAGTGGGCGACCAGATGCGCCCCATGCCAACGCGGTGAGAGCAGGTTCGCGTGCTCACCCTATCACAGGACAGTTGACGGTCACTGTGTCGGCTGAGAAAATGTCCCTATACATTGACCCCCACCGCGAGGAGGTCCTGTCATGAATGCTCGCCAGGTCGAGCTGGTTCTGGCTCATCTCTGTCGAAAGGGACTCTTCGGCGACGTACGCGCCTGGTGCGAATCGCGGTTCGACTGCATCTACGTCGTCACGTGTCCGGATTGTGGCCACCGGTTCGTGTTGGACGAGACGGAGTTTCAGGAGCTGCTCGAACGGAGCAACGCGCTCCAAGTGTGCGGTGTCTTGCCGACCGCGATCGACGTACGCGTGTTTCAGCCGCGGCTCCCTTGCTCTGGCTGATCGGTGACTGGTCTGGAGCCGTTCGGAACCTGGCCACGCGTCTCCAGTCTCCCCAGCGAGTGGAACAGCAACGCGACGACGGCATCGGCGATCGCCGATGCGAGTTCGGTGGGTTCTCCTTCCACGAGGACGATCTGCCGGGCGGACGTCCGACCCCGGTAGGCGGGGGCGTTCGCCGGGTGGCAAATGATTCCCGTAAACGTCGCCGGGTCGAGACGCTGGCGCATGGCGGCCAATGCTGGCTCGTCTGGCATGAGGTCGAGCAGGAACGTTTTGAGATGGGGGCGAGTCAGCTGGCCGACCCAGGAGGCGAGTTCTTCGCGGACCCCCAGTTCGACCAGTGCGAGGTCGGCAGTCGCGAGCGTGCGGCCCAGCCATTCGACGAGATCGGCCCCGGTTCGCTGCTCGACCGTTTGGTACTGGACATCGGGCCAGGCAGTCGCGAGTTCGCGCAAGACAGCCGCGCCGTGGCGGCGGAGCGCGGCTACCGTGAGGGGGTTGGCGCGCTCCTCGAGCAGCACGGCTTCCTGCTGATGCTGGGCCAACGAGCGTGCGAGCAGGCGGAAGACGAGTGCGGGTGGGTGTTCGTCCACTGCGACGATCGACCGGACGAAGATGACCCAACGGAGACGAGGGAGTGACACTGGTTACCTCCGGAAATCATCGGATGAGCCAGCGAGTACCACGGTGATGCTGGGATCAGCCTCGACTTCGAGCGTGTAGCGACCTGCCTGGCGCCGGACCACGAGATCGAGCGTGGTGCCCGCGAAGCGGAGCCCTCCGATCTCGACCTCAGTGAGCCAATCGGGAAATGCCGGACGAAGGGTGAGACGACGCTCGGCAGCTCGTGCTTCGGCACCGAGCATGATGCGGAGCAGGAAAGGCATCGTGCCGGCAGCCCAGGCTTGTGGACTGCAGCTGACCGGATAGGAGATGGGAACCATGCACTCTGCCTCGTCGCGGCCGAAACCACAGAAAAGTTCGGGAAGGCGGTAGTACGGAAAACTGACCGCCACTTCGAGCAGATCGGTGGCGAGACGGAGTGCCTCGCGGTGATAACCGTAGCGGCGCAAGCCGGCGATGATGAGTGCATTGTCGTGTGGCCAGATGCTGCCGTTGTGGTAGCTCATCGGGTTGTAGTGTGGCATGGTGCTGGCCAGCGTGCGGATCCCCCAACCCGAGTAGAGATCGGAGCGGAACAGCCGTTCGACGACACGCGCCGCACGCTCGGGACCGATGATCTCGCTCCAGAGGCAGTGGCCAGGATTGGAGGAAATGGCGGGAACGAGCTGACCTTGTCCATCGATCGCTTGGCCGTAGAACTGGTCGGAGTCGCTCCAGAAGCGTTGCTCGAAGCGAGCGCGTAGCTGCTCGGCTTCGGCGCGCAAGCGGGCGACGAGCACCTGGTGCGATGGCTTACCGAAACGCTGCAGGACGGCGGCGAGTGCTCGCTTCGCTTGGTACACGTAGCCTTGGACTTCGACCGCCGCGATCGGTGGAACAGGTTCGTGCCCGTCGGGGAAGAGCAAGGAATTGTGGCTGTCCTTCCAATTCTGGTGGACGAGGCCGCGCGGCGAGACTCTCCCGTAGTCGATGAAGCCGTCACCATTGTGATCCCCATGCTGATCGATCCAGTGAAGGGCGGCCTCGACAGCCGGGAAGAGTTCGTCGAAGAGCGTCGGTGTTCCCACCCAATCCATGACTTCACAAAACGTGACGATGAAGAGCGGCGTTGCATCGACCGTGCCATAGTACGGGCTGTGCGGTGCCTCACCGAGACGAACCATCTCACCGAAACGCAGCTCGTGGAGGATCTTTCCGGGCTCTTCCTCTGTCCAGGGATCATGCTTGCGGCCTTGGTAGCGCGCGAGGAAGCGCAACGTCTCCAGTGCGAGTTCCGGGGCGAAAAGCATCATTTGGAGACTGACGATCAGGCTGTCGCGCCCGAAGGGGGCAACGAACCAGGGGATGCCCGCTGCGACGAGTCGCCCACCCGGGAATGGCGTCAGGAGCGCGCGGAGGTCGTCGAGACTGCGCTGGAGCACCCGGTCGAACAGTTCGTGATCGGTGCGAGCACGAGCAAAGGAATAGGTAGGCGATTCAGTTGGCTCGGTCAAGCGTGACACGTCCGGGACGCGAACAGCGATCCGACGTTCCAGGAGCTGGCGGGGAGCGATGCGGAGTGCGAGTCGTTCCCGGCCATGACTCGGGAGCTTCAAGTGGAAGAGAACGAAAGCACGGGGTGGATGAATCAATCCGGGGGCACGGATCAGCTGATCGTGGCCCGGCAGCAGCATGCGCGGGAGCGCGAGTTCGCTCAGATGCGTGGTGCCTGGCTCGGTCGTGACCGTGTCCGGCCGGCGACTGAACACGATTTCGGTCTCGAGAAGAACGTCGTCGGGTGCGCGGTAGGCGAGCCGGAGCGAGTGATCCTGCTGCTGCGGAAGCAAGATGCGCCCGCGTGGGCGCTCGCGGGGGAAGCCCCGTACCTCGAAGATATCGAGGAAATCTGCTGCGAAGACGAGTGCCAGCTCGACAGTGATGTCGAAAGTATTGTAGTTTTCCAGAACCAGTTCCTCGTCCAGTGTTCCGCGCCGGACACTGCGGCAGCGCCGCACGCTGATGGTATGAGCGAGGATGTCCCGACCCTCTTCATCGCGGAAGACCGTATTGCCGAACTCGAAGATAGCTGTATTCGTCCGTTCAGCCGAGGAATCGAACAGTTCTGGCTCCTCACCGTTGAGAAGCAGCCAGAGTTCGCTGAGAAAACGAGTGTCGCGCGCATAGACACCGGCACCCGGTAAGGTGCGACGCAGATCACCGCGCTCGTCGCTGACGACGAACAGCTCACCGTCCTTGAGGATGCGTGCGTCGCGAGCCAGTCCCATGCGCCCATCCGTACTCGGTTCCCTGTCTCACCGGGCCAAGTGTACAGATCGCGAGACCGGAGCCTAGATGAGTTCGCCGTACTCCTCCCACTCGTAGGGATCGATGCGGCGGAGCCACTCCGCTGTGCCGTAGTCGGGGCAGCGTCGACGGCACTTTTCGGCATCCCAGCGCTTCACGGCGATATAGGTCTCGACGAATGGTCGGCCGAGCACGTCACACAGCGTGCGATCGGCTTCCAGGGCATCGAGCGCTTCGTCGAGCGAGCGAGGGAGCGGTGGCAACCCCTCGAGCCAGCCGACATCTTTCTGAATCGGCGCCGGGGGGCGAAGGCGACGCTGGATCCCGTCCCATCCAGCGGCCAGCGACGCGGCGAGCGCGATGTAGGGATTGGCCGCGGCGCCGCCGAGCCGGTTCTCGATGCGCGCTTTGGCCCCATGGGCGTCTGCCGGAATGCGGAAGGCAGCCGATCGGTTGTCGTAGCCCCAGCAGATGCTCGTGGGCGCGAAGAGACCAGGCTGATACCGCTTGTAGTCGTTCGGTGTGGGGGAAAAGAACGCGATGAGAGCTCGCGCATGATGGAAAAGCCCACCGAGGAAGTGCCAGGCCAGTTCGGAGAGGCCATATTCTCCTTCTGGATCGGCGAAAAGATTCTCGCCCGTGCGGCAATCGACGAGGCTGTGGTGCAAGTGGGTGCCGGATGCTGCTTGGTCGATGAACGGCTTGGTCATGAATGGGGCCAAGTACCCGTGCTTGCGCGAAACCTCCTTGACAGTGGTGCGGAAAGAGAAGGCCTGATCGGCCGCGGTGAGCCCGTCGGCTGGGCTGAAGGTGATCTCGAACTGGCCGGGTGCGTTTTCCACGCTCAGCGTCGACACGACGATTCCGTGTGCCTCGAGTGCCTCGAGGAGTTCATCGCGCCAGGCAGGGTCGAAGTTGTTGCGGACCGTCGAGCAGATCTGCTTGTCGCGGAAGACGGGCTCACGTGTCGCCGCGACGAGCAAGTAGAACTCGTATTCGAAACCGCTGCGGGGCGTCCAGCCGTGCGAACGATAGAGGTCGACGATGCGGCGACAAACGACCCGAGGATCCTCCGGCGCTGGGGCATCATCGCGGTAGAGGTCGCCGATCACGCGGGCTTCCCCTGGCGCGTGGGGAAGCACCACCAGCGTGTCGAGATCCGGCTTGAGGAGATAGTCAGGGGGCGGAAGGCGCTCCTCCAGCGGAATGTCCCAGCCCGAGGCATCTTGGAGGAGCATCCCTCCATAAAAGTTGATGCCCTTCGTCCCGTAGAGCGGAAACTTGTCGAGCGGCACACTTTTCGAACGGGCGATGCCGTGGGTATCGGCCATTTCGATGCGTACCCAGCGGACACCAGCCGCTCGCAATAACCGTGTCACGGTCGCGATCTCCATAACCGCCTCCTGCCATTCCATGACTTTGCGAGTATAACCGGTTCTCGATCCGATTCGGCAAGAGAGGAGGGGACAGCGCTCTCGGGCTCGTCCCGTAGAGGGCAGAGCGCTGCAATACCGCCGTTGACTGAGGGGAGGCTCATCGCTCTCCACTGCGACGCTCCTCTGCTCGAGTCTCCGCGTCTCGTGCATTGACCAGACTTTCGGGGAGACAGCTCCGTGCGGTCGCGCTCCTTCGCGGGCAGAGGGTCATTAGCGCGAGCGGGATGGGAAAGGGGCGCTTGCTGCTCGCGCCAGCGATGGAGGGCCGAAGGCGCGAGGGAGGCGAGCACGATAGCGGCGACGATGGGCTAACGGTGTCGGTCGATACTCGGAATGAGGTTGCCCAACCAGTACCCGGCGAGCGTGATGCCGGTCGGCCAGAGCGCCACCCGGGCAGATTGAAGGCGACGAACCGGCGGTACGGCATGCGGCCGATTCCTGCGAGGGTCGATGTACGAGTTGGTACGAAGCGGGCCGGCGCGACTGCCTTTCCTCAACATGACGGAGGAAAAAGCGCTCAGCCTGTTCGAGAGAGCGCTTCGCGAAGAAGCGCGCGTTCTCGCTCCGAAAGAGTGTGCGCCCGACACGCAAACCGACGGAGTAGCCGGCTCGGTCGCCTGCGACGGCGGCAGCGAAGCAGACGAGGACGAGCCAGCGGATATCGAGGTAACCCTGAGCAGCGAGCAGCCCAGCTGTGGAGAGGAGAGAGTCACCCGGCAGGAACAACCCGATGAGGAGACCGCTTTCGGTAAACACGATCGCTGCCACACCGAGGAGACCAAGCGTGCGGATGATGCTGGCCAAATCGAGGTGAAACCTCCGTCGCCCTTTCCCTTCAGCCGGATCGTAGCGGAGGCACCGAGGATCGTGCTCGGCACTGGTCGTCGAGAAGGGTCGCGACGAGGGTGATGCACATTGCTCGGCACGGAGCGCGTCAGCAACAGCCTGCCCGAATCCTCACCGGAGCGAAGGTCCGGTAGCGCGGCGACCTCGGACGTCGCTCAGTGCGATCGCTTCCTCGGAAGAGCAGCGTCGTTCTGCGGCCGGACAGGCACCGTGCTGAGGAATCTCGCGCAGGGGAGGCCTGCGCGATCTCCTGCGGAATCCTGTGGGCCGAGAGGCGTATCATACGGGACGGGTGGTCGCACCGTCGCGGGAAGGGGGCGGAACGTGGAGATCGAGCGGAGACTCGCGGAACTCGGGATCGAGCTGCCACCGGTGCCGAAGCCAGCGGGGAATTACGTGCATGCCGTGCGCACTGGTAATCTGCTCTTCCTAGCGGGTAAGGGACCGTGGAATCCCGACGGGACAGTGCCGACCGGCAAGGTGGGCCGGGACGTGACCGTCGAGGAGGCGTATCGGCATGCTCGCTCGGTCGGTCTCGTGCTCCTCGCCGTTCTCAAGCAGGAACTCGGCGATCTCGACCGGGTGAAGCGGATCGTGAAGGTGCTGGGGATGGTGAATGCCGATCCCGAGTTCGGTCAGCATCCGGAAGTGATCAATGGGTGCTCGGACTTGTTCGTCGAAGTGTTCGGTGAGCGCGGTCGCCATGCGCGCTCAGCGGTGGGGATGGGCTCGCTGCCGAGAGGGATCACGGTCGAGATCGAAGCCATCGTCGAGGTCGAGTGAGGGCGCTCAGCTCGTCGCTTCGCGGGAGGCCGAGGACTCCTCCCGCGTACCGTCCTCGGCCTCTTGCGAGACCTGCTCTTCGACCTCTTCGAGCGTCGCTGGCGCTTCCGGGCTCTCGGTACTGACGAGTTGGCGGACGAAGAGGAGTTCGCGCCGGCGCAGGTCCCACAGTCGTTCGAGTTCCAGATCGATTTCGGCGATGCGACGGATGACCTGCTCGCGCTCGAAGAGCAGGTCGGGCAAGGTTTGCAGCAAACGGCGTCGTTCCTCAGCGAGTTCTTCGATCCGGGCCAGGACCGGAGAGGGGAGGCGGACGCGCTCGAGTTCGAGCCAGAGCAGTTCGTCGTTGTCGAACATCGCTACGATCCGATCAAAAGGGAGTCGAGCAACGGTTGCAATCCGAGATCGCGCAGGCGCTCCGGCGGAATCGATCCGTCGGCCGTCCAGCCGCGTACACGGTAGTATGCCCTGATGAGCCTGTCCAGTTCGGCTGGATCGAGAGCGTCTGGTCCGAGCAGTCGCGGGGGAAGCGTGTCGTCGGAGCGGGTCCACCCTTGGCGCAAGTTGAAGAGTTTTTTGAGCGTGACGATACGCTCGCCGGTCCGCTGCAGTTCGTCCGCGTCACAGGCAAGGCCGGTCACGAGCCGGACGAGGCTGGCCGCTTCGACGAAGAAATCATCGAAGCAGTGACGGAGGAACTTGCAGAGGGGCAGGGCATCGAGGACGGCCGAGCGATCCTCGCTGCGGGCGGTCGCTTGCGCGATCCGCTCGGCCAAGGCCGGGACGTCTTCGGAGAAATCGATCTCGTAGGCAGACGTGCGGTTGTGGCAGGCGCCGCGCGGTGTGACCGCGAAGCCGAGCGCCATGGCGCGCAATCGTTTGGGGTGGTAACCGGGGAGCTCGAGTCCTTTGACGTGCATCGCCCAGGTCTCGCTGCCATGGCCGACGATGGCGGCAGCCCGCCGCGAGCCTTCTGCCAAGAGATCGCCGAGCGGACCATGGCGCTCACCGATCGCTTCCAGCGTGCGCAGAAGGCTGGCACCGTCGCCGAAACGAGGCCACTCGTCCGGTGAGCCCGGCAAGGGGACACCCCGCTCGACACATTCCATGGCCCACGCGATCGTTCCCCCAGCGCTGATAGCGTCCATCCCGTAGCGGTCACAGAGCGCTGCTGCCCGCAGGACGACGTTCGGGTCCTCGATACCGCAGAGCGAGCCGAGGGCGAACAGTGTCTCGTACTCGAGTCGAACCGTGGTCGCGGGGCCGTGGTCACTGGTCCGGAAGTGATGCTCGCAGCCGACCGTGCAGGCTGCGCAGGCCTGCCGATCAGTTCGGTGTTGGGTGACCAATCTTTCCCCAGAAAGCGCCTCGGCCGCGGGGAACGATCCGGCTTGGAAGTTACGAGTCGGGAGGACACCGAGCCGGCTGAAAAAGGCGAGGTTGGCCACCGTACCGAGTTCGCGATACTTGGCGGTTTCAGGGCCGAGACTGCGCATGGCCAACTGGCGCGACGCTCGGTGGACTCCGGCCGGATCGGCGACCGCTGGGAATCGCCCTGTTCCGCGCACCGCGATCGCCTTGATCCGTTTGGCTCCGAGAACAGCCCCCGGCCCGGTTCGTCCTGCCAGACGCCCGTCGTTGACGACCGCTGCGTAGCGGACGAGTCGCTCCCCAGCACGGCCGATCGCGGCAACTCTGATATCGCGGCCGAGCTCGCTGCGCAGAGCGAGGGCGGTCTCCTCTGGGTTGCGTCCGAGCAGATGCTCAGCTGGAAGCAGGCGAACCTGATCGTCGTCGACGAAGAGGACCGACCAACGCGGTGCGCTGCCCACGACCACGAGGGCATCGAACCCGGTCCGGCGCAGGACGAGTGCCAGATAACTGGAGGTGAGGGAATCGCCGATGAAGCCGGTCTGCGGAGACGTCGTCGCGATCGCGAGCTTGCTCGAAGTCGTGAGTCCGGTTCCGATGAACGGGCCAGCCGCGAGAACGAAAGGATTTTCTGGTGCCAAGGGATCGACCCGCGGTGGCGCGAAGCGCAGGAGAAGCCAGCTAGCGAGCCCGGTACCACCGAGCACAGCTGCACTGACGGCCGGCGGGATCGGAAACGGTTCAGCAGTGCCAGTCGAGACATCGACGAGGAGTGCACGACCGTGGATCGCCTGCATCGTTCAGCCTCCGGCCTGCGCTGCGACGAGGAGGATTTCGCTCGCTGACTCCAATGCCGTCGCGGGGTCACGCGTGAAGCGACCGTCGACGACGAAAACGTACCCGCGGTTGAGCCAACCGGTGGCGGGATCGATGACGGGGCCAGCCAGTCGAGGGCAGGCGGCGACGAGTGCGCGGGCGAGTTCGGCTAATGAGGTCCCCTCGACTTGCAACGTCCGCCGACCGGCGATGACTGCCGGGAGGCCGTACAGCTCGACCCGATGGCAAGTGGTTTCGCGCGTCATCGTGGAGACGTCGCCCCGATCCTCGTGGCCGCCCACGGGTGAAGTATGGACCCTCGGTCGACCTGTCGCAAGGAAACCGAGTTCCTCGCGGCTGTGGCGAGCGAGCGTCGTCTGCCTGTATGGGGAAGCTGGTCACGATCGTCCTCCGGTGCCTTCGACCGAGCCGTTTGGCTAGGGCGAACAGTTCACTGGTCAACGACGCTCGGCTGGTGGACAATGCGGGTTGGGAGTCGGCGCATGAGTGTGGCGACATGGCGGCGCTGGATCGATGGAGAGGCCTTCCTCGCGGTGCTCATCTGGGGAGCATCGTTCCCGATCGTCAAGCACGGTGTCGATTCGTTCGGACCGCTCGCCTTCGCAGTCGTCCGACTGGTAATAGCGATCGCGTGTCTCCTTCTGTGGTTGCACTGGCGTGGTGAGTCGTTGCGGATCGAGCGAGCCGATTGGCCGCGCCTCGCGGTGGCGGGTTTTGGGGCGATGGCGCTCTTCCAGATCATGTTCCTCGTGGGCATGCGTCATACGACAGCGACGCACAGCGCGCTCTTTCTGAACACGAGCCCGCTCTGGGCGCTCCCCATCTCCTGGCTCGTCGAACGTCAACGACCCCGCCTCGGGGGAATCGTCGGGGCGGTACTGGGATTCGCGGGCGTGGTGGCGATGATCGGTCGTCCCGAGGGGGAAGCGCGCTCGACGCTGTGGGGCGATCTCTTGACGCTCGCTGCGGCACTCTGCTGGGTCGGAGTGACGTTGATCCCGCGGCCGCTGGTCCGCCGCTACGGGGCTGTGCCGATCACGACCTGGATGCTCATTGCGAGCTTGGTCGT
>DAOTYK010000333.1:0-1525 GCA_034434855.1 Thermomicrobium sp. | reverse complement strand
TATCCAGCACGTGACCTGTTCGCCCTGCGCGTCAAGGGGCAATCGATGATCGACGCACTGATCGATGATGGAGACATCGTCGTGTTGCGTCGGCAAGCCACCGCCGAGAACGGTGACACCGTCGCCGCGTGGCTCCGACACGAGCAGGAGACGACGCTCAAGCGCTTCTACCGAGAAGGAAATCTGGTGCGGTTGCAGCCGGCCAACGCTTCCCTCCAACCGATCTACACGACGATCGATAACGTCGAAATCCAGGGAAAGTTGCTTTTGGTCATCCGGCGCTTGGACTGAAACACCCGCGCCCGGACCCAACTTCTCCAGCCTGCGCGCCTCCGGCGAGCACCGACGGCACGCTCCCCGAGATCGAGCGCGCCAGCTGACAAGGGGGAAGCGGCCGTCTCACTATGGTGATGAGCCGACCTATCCCGGACTGGCGAGAGATGGTTCCTGATCGACCGTTCGACGAAGCCTCAGGGAAAGTCCCACCGAGTGCCCAGTCGAACACCAGTCATCTTTCCGATTGACGACCACTCGCGGAGTCCCTACACTGGCATCATGCCGTCACCGCGAGCGTACGCGATCGACGGCTGTGAGTCGGGAAGGGGCAGGTGCATGGATATCGGGCTGGCCTTCAGCTATGCCTTTCGCGATCCTCAGTGGGTCAAGAAAGCATTGATCGCCCTCGTCATGCTCATCATCCCCATCATCGGTTGGCTCATCTTGTACGGGTACGCTCTCACGATCGCGCGTCGAGTCGCCCTCGGAATGGAGCCGAGCTTGCCGGAGTGGGACGATTTCGGCGCCTTCCTCTCGCTCGGCTTCCGCGGTATCGTAGTCGGTGTCGTTTGGTCGCTCCCTGCTTTCGTCATCTCCGTCTGCCAAGCGATCGTGGGCGCCTTACCAACCGGTCGAGAGAACGATGCACTCTCAGCATTTGCAGTCGTCGCGCTGTGTCTCGGCTGTCTCTCGTTGCTCGTCAGCGCTGCCATCAATTACCTTCTGCCCTTGCCGCTCACACGCCTCGCCGTGACGGATCGATTGGCAAGCGCGTTCGCGATCGGTGAGATCTTCCGCGAGCTCCAGCGAGTGCCCACCGACCTCTTGATCGTTTTCGTTCTCTCGGCGGTTCTCGGCATCCTCGCCTTTTTCGGCATTCTGCTCTGTATCGTCGGCATTCTGGCAACGCTGCTCTATGCGTTCTTCGTGCAGGCTCATCTTTGGGGACAGGTGCGCCGCCGGCTTTCGGCCGGGGATGTGTCTGCTGCAGTCGCGACCACCTGACACACCAGCGGATCGCGTGACTGCAGCGGTCGAGGACGACCAACGCCGACTCTGCAACCATTCGTCGTGAACCATGAGAACTGTCACGCGCCGCTTTGCATGGACACGGTTGAATCACTCGCCGATCACTGCACTCGTGCGAGGGTGACGTGGATCTCGCTCGTGCCTTGAGCGCTCCATTTCGGGACGATGACTGGCCAGAGAAGCTGGTGATCGCAGCCCTGCTTCTGCTGCTCCCGCTCAT
>DAOTYK010000332.1:0-4252 GCA_034434855.1 Thermomicrobium sp. | reverse complement strand
GGTCGGATCACAAGCTGGGATAGAGGAGTATGGAAAAGAAAAACCCTTGCTCACCCATCCCCACGCGGACTCGACATCCTGCGGTCCGAGCATGGATCTATCTCATGCGGATCGCCTATCGTACCGAGCGCGAGTCGGCGACCCATGCCGCTGAGCACGGGCTCACCTTCGCCCAGCTCGACGTGATCTTCCATATCGGCAAGTGTCCCGGCATCACGCAGCAGGAACTGGCTGAACGCCTGCTGGTCACGCCGGGTAACGTGACTCAGCTCTTACAGCGGATGGAGCGGATGGGTCTGATCCGTCGAGTTCCCGAGGGACGTGCCAAGCGCTTGTATCTCACGGAAAAGGGTCAGGAATACTGTGAGCTCCTCTTGCCGAAGCAGGAGCAGCTGCACATTCAACAGTTCGCTGGGCTCACGCTCGAGGAGCAAGAGCAGCTGCTCCACTTGCTCATGAAGCTGGATCGTGCGCAGCGGCGGAAGGTACGAGCGCTCCAAGCGGCCCGCAATCTCGCCCCATTCACGGAAGCGTCCCACGTCGCCAATAGCTAGCGAGTTCCGCGCTCGAGGATAACTAGGTCACCTGGACAGACCCGTCCTGGCTGTCGCACGATCGCACAGACACCACGCCGGCCGTAAAGCTCCTTGACGAGCTGTGGGTGATAGACAGCGACCGTACTGCAGGGCTTGTTTTGTGCCGTGATCTCCAGCACCGCCGTGCCGACGCGGAGAACATCGCCTGGCACGAGGTCACTGAGATCACCCAATCCGACGACCGTGAGGTTCTCTCCAAGATGGCCCGGTTCGAGCTGGATTCCGAGCTGCTCATTGACGTCGTCCAGCACTTCCTGTGCGACGATCGTGATTTGGCGTGTATTCGGCTCGGGATCACCATGCTTCTTGTGGCGATTCACCGGCCCAGCATGGTAATCACCCACGACACCATACGGTCCGATCTCGATCTCGACTCGCCGGTACTTGGGCACCCCACCGTTCGGACTCGAGCAGACCGCCACGACTCGCCCCGTCCCGGTCATCACAGTCCCTCCACTTCCACCACTCGCTCCAAGCCTTTCGCCAAAGCTCTCAGTTCCGCGCGGATCCGCTGATAACGGACGGTGACATCTGCCCGCGGAACGACTCGTGCCCACCCGGCGACCTCGGCACGTGCGAGGTTCTCCAATGGTCGACCCTCCACACGAGCGAGAGTGACCAAAGCAGCACCGTGCAGCGAGGCTTCGGGATCCGGTGCGACGAGCAACGTCTTCCCGAGCGCATCGGCGACGATCTGCAACCAGCCTGGTGTCCCCTGCAAAGCGTTCCCACTCGCAATGACTGTGCCGATTTCTGGCCGGATCGCGACCAGTGCATCCAAGACATCAGCCAGGCGACAGGCGACAGCTTCCAGCGCCGCACGCAGGATCACGACGCCATCATGCCCGAGGCGGAGACCGGTCAACGTCGCTGTGGCATCAACCGACCACTGCAGGCTCCGCTCCCCAGCGATGGTCGGCAACCAGCGCACCCCTTTCGCGCCGACATCGACCTTGCTGACGCACTCCCAAAGCGCTTCTTCAGGAGGCAACACGAACCGCTGCCGGATCCAGTCGATCAGATTGCCGCCTTCACTCAAGGCACCTCCGGCCAGCACATGGTCGCTATCCAAGCGATAGAGCCAGAGTCCCCAGGGAACGTCGACCGGCACCCCCTTCCACAGTACTCGCACCGCTGCCGAGGTTCCGATCATCACGGTGACTCGGTCGACGCCGACCGCACCGCTCCCGACGTTACTGCACGCTCCGTCGCCCCACGCCGGGTACCACACGGCAGTCGCCAGCTTCGGCCAACGCTTCGTGTACCCTCCGCTGAGATGCTGCCCCACATCGGTCACTACTGGCAGCTGCTCTGTCTCGATCCCGACCGCTCGGCAGGTCTCGCCGTCCCAGGCGAGCCGCCACGTATCGAACAGCCCTGTTCCGGAAGCCATCGAGACCGAGGTGACGAAGGCACCGGTCAATCGGCGCAAAAGATAATCGGGAAAGGAACACCAGTACGTCGAGGATCGCCATTCGGGTGAGCCGAGAGTCTGGTACCAGGCGAGCCGAGCGACTGGATAACTGGGATGGAAGTAACCTCCGGTACGTCGATGATGCGCCATCGGGTCGAGCTCGGAGCGCAAACGCGCAGCCACCCCACGGGCACGCGTATCGGCCCACATGGTCACCGGTGTCGTCGGCTCTCCCGCTTCATTCAGCCCGACCAGGCTATGCCAGAAACAGCTGATGCCGACCGCGCACACCGGTACAGGCGCAGCAGCATGCACGCGATCGAGCAACAACTCGATCCGTTCGCACAGCAGAAACGGATCGAGTTCAGCACGCCCATCAGGCCCCGTCTCGAAACGGTACGGTATGCGCTGCCACGCCCCTTCGACGAGTCGACCAGTCTGGTCGAAAACGCCAGCACGAACGGATGAACTCCCGATATCGAGCGCGAGGACGAATTTCCGCTGCCCCACCATCAACCCTCAGTCAGCCACTCCGGGCCAGTGATCCGGCGGATCCCGCGCGACCGATCCTCGAGTCGATCGAGCAGCTCGCGTATCGTCTTCCCCGATCGAGGATGGACGAGATTCGGAGCGACCTCGGCCAGCGGCACCAGGACGAACGCCCGCTCGTGCATGCGCGGATGCGGGACCACCAGTTGCGGCGTCTCGATGACGTCTTCACCGTACAGCAAGAGATCCAAGTCCAACGTCCGCGGTGCATTCGCAAACGATCGCTCGCGGCCAGCTCGTCGCTCCAGTGCGAACAGGACCTGCATCAGCGCCATCGCATCGATGTTCGTCTCCAGTAGGACGACCGCATTCAGGAACCAGGGCTGTTCCCGAAAGCCGACCGGCTCTGTCTCGTAAAGAGACGAGACGCTCAGCCGCTCCCCGACCGCATCGAGTCCGTGCACCGCGTCGCGCAGCAGCTTGCGCCGGTCACCCAGGTTGCTGCCCAAGCCGATGGCGACGATCACCACGTTCCACGCACCACCGCATCGCTCATCCGTACGACCCGTACCATCGCCGCGACGTCGTGCACGCGGACGATATCGGCACCGTTCGCGATCGCGAGTGCGACGGTCGCCGCAGTCCCTTCGAGCCGATCCTCTGGTGGCGTTCCCAAAACATACCCGATCGTACGCTTGCGCGATGTCCCGACCAGGAGCGGGCGTCCCAGCACGGTCACGTCGCGGAGACGACGGAGCAGCAGCAGGTTGAGTTCCGGTTCCTTGCCGAAACCGAATCCTGGATCGATGATGATCCGCTCCCATTTCACGCCCGCAGCCAAGGCACGGTCGATCCGCTGCGCCAGTTCCCGCACCAGTCGCGGGATGAGTTCATCGGGACGACGGATTTCCAGGTCATGCATGATGACGACCGGAACCCCTGCCTGAGCTGCTAATGAGGCCATCGCTGGATCACCGGTCAAACCCCGCACGTCGTTGATCATCGTCGCGCCCGCAGCCAGAGCCGCCTCGGCGACCACCGCTTTGGAGGTGTCGATCGAGATCGGGATGTCCGGCAGCGCAGCGCGGATCGCTCGAATCGCTGGGATGACCCGCCGCAGCTCTTCCTCGGCTGGAACCGGCGTGTGGCCCGGGCGCGTCGATTCACCACCGACATCGAGGATGTCGGCTCCCGCTTCCACCATCGCTCGGGCCCGCTCCACGACCTCTTCCAGCCGATCGACGAGTCCATCACCACTGAACGAGTCGGGCGTCACATTGATGATCCCCATCACGAAGGTGCGGCGCCCCCATGGCCAACGATCGAAAGGTGGAGAGTCCACACGTGGTACCTCGATCGTCACCCTCGACACGGTGTTCCCTCCTGCGTCCGCATCACGCATCCCGTACCCGACGAATTTCGACCCCGACTCGCTCGAGATGCGCACCCGCGATCGGTGGTGCCAGTTTCCAGACCCGCACCGTCACCGCCTGGACGAGCGGATAGTCCGCGAGAATCGTCCGAGCGATCGCTTCAGCGAGCGCCTCGATGAGCTGACGCGGCTCCCCCTCGACGATCGCTCGGACGGTATGGTACAGCGTGCCATAGTTCACTGTGGTCTCGAGCGTATCGCTCCTGCCCGCCGGAGCGAGATCCAGCTCCACTTCGAGATCGACGGCGAAACGCTGACCGAGTCGTCGCTCTTCGGGATGCACGCCGTGATAGGCATAGAACTCCATGCCGCGGAGGAGAA
>DAOTYK010000331.1:0-3048 GCA_034434855.1 Thermomicrobium sp. | reverse complement strand
CGGTGAGCTCGACCCTCGCTTGACACGCGCCATCACGCATCCTTATGCTCAGGCCGCGTCCCGACGGGCGCGCTTGCGCGTGGATGAGCGCGACGACTCCGGAGCAGGAGGTACTCGTGAACACCGATCGGATCGAGGAGCTGCGACAGCGTGCCAAACGAGAACTCCTTGCGATCACGACACAGGCTGCGCTCGCCGAATGGTACGCTCGATACCTCGGCCGACGCGGAGAGTTGACGCAACTTTTGCGAGCGTTGGGTACGCTGCCACCAGAGCAACGGCCGATCATCGGGCGACTCGCCAATGAGCTTCGGGATGAACTCCAAGCCGCTTACGAGGAACGCGAACGCGAGGTACGTGAGATCGAGCTCGCCGCCCGGATTGCTGCAGAAGCGATCGATGTGACGCTTCCCGGCCGGCGCCCGCGCATCGGGACGCTCCACCCTGTCACGCAAATGATTCGCGAGGTAACCGACATCTTCGCTCATCTCGGCTTCCAAGTGGTCGAGGGTCCTGAAGTGGAATACGGCTACTATGCGTTCGATGCGCTCAATATTCCACCGGAGCACCCGGCTCGCGACGTGTGGGACACGATCTTCATCGAGTCTGACCAAAAGGAGATCGTCCTGCGTCCGCATACATCGCCGATGCAGATTCGCGTGATGGAGCGCCGAAAGCCACCGGTTCGCGTCGTGGTGCCCGGTCGTTGTTACCGGTACGAAGCGGTCGACGCGACGCATGAATGGCATTTCCACCAAATCGAGGGGCTCGCCGTCGACGAACAGATCACGATGGCTGATCTCAAGGGAACATTAGCTGAGTTCGCACGCCAGCTTTTCGGTAAGGAACGACGCGTCCGCTTTCGTTGCGATTTTTTCCCTTTCGTCGAACCGGGGGTCGATTTCGCCATCGACTGCATGTTTTGCCGTGGCGAGGGTTGCCGAGTGTGCGGCGAAAGCGGGTGGATCGAGATCCTGGGTGCAGGGATGGTTCACCCGCAAGTGCTCCGCAATGTGGGATACGATCCTGACCGGTATACCGGTTGGGCATTCGGCATGGGTGTCGAGAGACTCGTGATGCTCCGTTATGGCGTTCCTGATATCCGGTACTTCTATCAAGGCGATCTCCGTTTTCTTGCCCAGTTCGACCGCATACCGGTTTGATCGAGTCGAGAACGAAGGGCAGGCGTGCCACCATGAAGGTTCCGATGCGCTGGCTCCGGGAATTGGTCGCGACCGACCGCTCTGCAGAGGAAATCGCCGAACGGCTGACGCTCGCCGGGCTGGAGGTGGAGTCGATCGAGCGGATCGGTGCACATTGGGACAAGATCTATGTCGGTGTGGTCGAGAAGGTCGAACCCCATCCGAATGCTGATCGACTCGTTCTGGCCACGGTCGATGCGGGAGCTCATCGTTTGACCGTGGTGACGGGAGCACCGAACATCGCCGTCGGGCAGAAGGTCGCGCTGGCCCTCGCCGGCGCAACGCTCTACGATGGGCATAGCGCAGAGCCGCGGCTGATCACGCTGAAACCAGCCACTATCCGGGGAGTCCGCTCGGAAGGAATGGTGTGTTCCGAGAAGGAACTCGGCCTTTCCGAGGAGCACGAGGGCATCCTGGTGCTCGATCCGGACGCTCCAGTCGGTATCCCGCTCCGTGACTATCTCGGTGACGAGATTCTGGAACTCTCCATCACCCCGAATCGTGTCGACGCCTACTCGATCGTCGGGATCGCACGCGAGGTCGCTGCACTGACGAATTCACCGCTCCGGCTTCCCGAATTGGCGCCGATCCAGGTTCCCGTCGACCCGACCCTCGCGACGGTCGAGGCGAGCGACCTCTGCTATCGCTTCGTCGGTATCGCGCTCGAGGGGATCCACGTCGCCCCCTCGCCGTGGTGGCTTCGCCGCCGGCTCCAGTTGGTCGGGCTTCGCCCGATCAACAACGTGGTCGATGTCACGAACTACGTCATGGTCGAGTGGGGACAGCCGCAACATGCCTTCGACCGATCCCGCCTGCGCGGCGGCCGATTGATCGTGCGACGAGCCCGGCCCGGCGAGGAAATCGAGACGCTCGATCATGTCCGTCGTCCACTCAACCCCGACATGCTCGTCATTGCCGACGCCGAGCGCCCAGTCGGGATCGCTGGCGTGATGGGTGGTCTCGAGAGCGAGATCAGCGACGAGACGACCAGTGTCCTCTTGGAAACCGCGAATTTCGACATGCTCAGCATCCGACGCACCGCGCGTACGCTCCGGTTACGGACCGAGGCCTCCGCTCGCTTCGAGCGCGGGCTGGATCCCAATCTCTGCTGGCCCGCCGCCCAGCGCGCGGTGCAGTTGCTCAGCACACTGATCCCGACCTGCCGCGTCGTCGCGATGGTCGACCATTATCCGGCCCCGCGCCGACCGCGGCAGATCCGATTCCCGCGCAGCGAGATCCCTCGCCTCCTCGGCGTGGACTATCCGGACGAACGCCTGATCAGCGTCTTCGAAAGCTTGGGCCTTTCGGTCGAGCGCGGATGGGAAAATGGGCGCTCGGTGTGGATGGTCACCGTGCCAACGTATCGCAGCGACATTTCGATTCCCGCTGACCTCGTCGAGGAGGCAGCGCGCGTCATCGGTTACGACACGATCCCCGAACGCCTGCCGGTAGGACAAACCGTCCCCGTCGAGATCGATCCGGAATTGCGCCTCGTGCGCCGAATCCAAAACGGGCTCGTCGCTGCCGGACTCCACGAAGTGATCACCTACCCGATGGTCGATGATCAAACGCTCAGGGCACTCACACCGTCGGGCGACCAGCTACCGGAACGCTTCGGTTTTTTCGAGCGGCCAACTCAGGAGTTGGTGCGGGCCCGCAATCCGATCCGACCGGAATGGTCGATCATGCGACCGTCCTTGTTGCCGACGCTGTTGCGCAACGCTGCTGAACAGCTCAAATTCAACGAAGCGGTCGCCATCTTCGAGACCGGAAAGGTCTACCTACCGCGACAACGAGACGAGCTGCCGGACGAGCGACGGGTGGTCGGCTGTCTGCTCGCGGGGCT
>DAOTYK010000330.1:0-8583 GCA_034434855.1 Thermomicrobium sp. | reverse complement strand
GTCCGGCGATACCCAGCACGTCTTTGCCTCCCGCTGCCGCGACCATTTCCGGAACCCAGTGACCCGCGACGATCGGGGGCTCGAGCCATTCCAGGCAGACGACTCGCGGCTCTTCTGTGCGACCAGCGAGTCGCGCCGAGAGCCACGCGAGCCGCTGGCGAAGTGCCGAAACGATGGCTCGTGCCGTTCGCTCGCGCCCCGTCTCTCGAGCGACGAGTTCGACCGAGACCAGGATCTCCTCGAGTGTCGTCGGCTCGACCGAGAGCACGCGCGGTGGACCGGGAAGAGTGGCCGCGAGCTGGCAGACGTCATCGATCGAGACAGCACAGACCGGGCAGAGCGCTTGGGTTAGGATAAGGTCCGGCTGCAGGGTGGCGAGGAGTTCGGTATCGAGCGCATAGAGCGGCAACTGTGCGGCTGTGCGCTCGCGGACCGCTGCATCGATCTCCGCGTGGCTGAGACCTGGCGGCAGCAGGCTGCGAGTGACGCGCGGTTTGAAGCGCACCGGGGGCGGATAATCGCATTCGTGAGTCACTCCGACGAGTTCGTCGGCGAGCCCCAGTGCCCAGCAGATCTCGGTGAGACTCGGTAAAAGTGAAACGATACGCACTGGAACTCCCTCTTCGTCTCACGCTTCGGCTGAAGCTGGCTCGACGAAGTCGAGGTCGGCGGTCTCGGGGGGTTCTGGATTCAGCCAGCGTTCGCCATATTCGCGCAGTTGGTCGATGAGCGGAAGAGCGGCCCGTCCCTTTTCGGTGAGTGCATACTCGACGCGCGGTGGAACTTCGGCGTACGCGTGGCGAGAGACGAGACCTTCAGCTTCGAGGTACCGCAGGCGTTGAGAGAGAACCGCGGGGCTGATTCCGGTGCCGAGCAGAAGTTCTTGGAAACGACGGCTCCCTCCACCGAGTTCGCGGAGAATGAGGAGTACCCAGTGGTCACCGAGCAGTCGGGCTGCGCGTGCGATCGGACAGGTAGCTTCGTGGGAGCTCTCGCGTCGCATCGTCCAACCTCGCTGTTCTCATTGTACTGCGCTGTTCTCCGGAGACGTGTGGGGCCATCCTCGAGAGCAGGACCGACCAGGAGACCAGCGACCGAGCAGTGCAGACTCACGATGTCTGGGCCTCACTCTTGACAGCCCGCCACGCGATCACTATGCTAGTCGTAGTTGCTACGGATTGCGTAGCGTCGGATGGAGAAAGGAGGATCGCGGGTGACGACGGTCGCGCCGGAACTCACAGGCTTGGCCCGTTGGGAGATCGATCCTGCCCACAGTCAAATTACCTTCGCAGTTCGGCACCTCATGGTGACGACCGTGCGTGGGCAGTTCAAGTCGTTTTCGGGATGGGTCGAGTTCGATCCAGCGCACCCAGAGCATGGCAAGGTCGAGGTGACGATCGATGCAGCGAGCATCGATACGCGCGAGGAGCGACGAGACGCGCATCTTCGCTCAGCGGATTTTCTCGACGTCGAGCAGTATCCGACGATCACCTTCGTGAGCAAGCGCATCGAGCCACTCGGGGGGAACCGTTATCGAGTCATCGGTGATCTGACGATGCGCGGAGTGACCAAGGAAGTCGCCCTCGATGCGGAATTCCACGGTGTCGCCAAGGATCCCTGGGGTGGTGTACGCGCCGGGTTCGAGGCGCGGACGAAGATCAACCGGCATGATTTTGGAGCCAGCTGGAACGTGGCTCTGGAAGCCGGTGGCTGGCTTGTCGGTGACACGGTCGACGTCTCAATCGAGGTCGAGTTGGTGCGCAAGGACGCAGCCTGAGCGAGCAGAGGCGGGGGCGACGAGCAGCCCCCGCTCCGTTTTTGCCGCAGCGCGATGGGCGACCGAGAGGGGGAGAATATGGAGTGGGCCTTTCTGGCTGGTCGAGTGATTTTCGGGCTCTTCTTCATCATCAACGGCGTCAATCACTTCGCGATGTGGCGAGCGATGAGCGGCTATGCCGCCTCCAAGGGAGTACCAGCTCCGCAGGCCGCAGTCATCATCACCGGGATCATGCTGCTCCTAGGTGGTGCGAGTGTCGCGACCGGGTACCAGCCGGTCATCGGTAATCTCCTTCTCATCATCTTTCTGGTGCCGGTTGCCTTTTGGATGCACAACTTCTGGGCGGAAAGCGATCCCATGATGCGGGCCAATCAGATGGCGCACTTCTTGAAGAATCTCGCGCTGGCTGGGGCAGCGCTCGCTCTCCTCGGAGTGCCGACGCCGTGGCCGCTCAGTTTGGGGGGCTGACCGTGACCATCGTCGTCGAGTTCTTTCACGACGTTCTCTGAGCATGGTGTGCCGTGGCGTCGCCACGGTTGCGGCGAGTCGCGGCGCGTCATCCTGAGGTCCAGTTCTTGCACCGGTGCTTTGCCTTGGCACCGACACCGGAGGCGATCGTCGTTCTCTTCGGCTCGAAGGAGCGCGGCAAAGCCGAAATCCTCGAGCACTGGCGAATGGCCAACCGATACGATGACGAGCACCGCTTCCGCCCTGATCTGATGGCGACACGACCATTCGATTATCCGTACTCGTTACCAGGCCTGCGTGCCTGCAAGGCAGCCGAGCTGCTGGGCGGCCAGGCTGCGCATTGGGATCTGTTCGATCGGATTCAGCAGGCGCATTTGATCGAATGCCGCAATATTGCCGACGATACCGTGCTGCGTGATTGCGCAGCCGATGTCGGTTTGAATGTCCAGGCGTGGGAAGAGGCGTACCGCAGCCAGACAGTCCTCGACGCTGTGCGGGCAGACCTGTCCCGTGCGCGGGAACTGGGCGTTTGGGCGGTGCCGACACTGGTCGCCGCTGGTGAATATGTCTTGAGCGGCGCGCGCAGCGAAGCGCAGTACGAGGCTTGGTTGCAAACTGTGAAGGAACGCCTGGCTCGCACGCCTCGGTGACGGTGGGTCGGTGTAACCCGATACTTCCGGTGTGCCCACTCACTTTCTTTTCGGTCAGCGCGCCCCGGCGTGGCCGGTTGTAGAGGTGGTGCGGGGTCGATAGGGCATGGCCACAGGCAGGTGGCGCTGGTGGACTCGGGGCAGATCAGACGTGAGGGTAAAATCCCGACCTAGTGGCCTTTCTGGGTCACCCTTCTGGATCCAGTCTTTCTGGCATCCTGGACATTGCTGAGCTGGCTCGCCGCACGCACCGAAACGGGACAGCTGGCACTCGATGTGGCCAATCTCTTCGTGCCTCAGCCAGCCGCCCTGGCGCGTGCAGTGGCCAGCCTCGACCGCTCGACGCACGAGCGTATCGAGTTGGGGATGGGAGCTAGTCACTGCTTGAGATGCCCGCGAGCCCATGGGCGGCTCACGCTGCCGCCCGGGAGAAGCCGTCACGGTGCTGAGCGAAGCCATCGTTGTCTCCAGTTGGCTAGAGAACACGTGCGCGACCGGACGCTCGGCGGTGACCGGGGTGTATCAGAGGAGCGAGCCGTGAACCGATTCCAGCCCGCTACGTCGAGATCCGGATCGCTTGGATACTGGCCGCGGATGCGATCGATGCTCGGCAAGAGCTGATGACTGGCTGCCTCAACGGGTTTCCTTGCCGAACCTCTACGACGTGCGACGCAGCCAGTCGCTGGAGGCACGCATCGAGAACTGGACACAGCGCTGTGCCGTGGCACCGGAAGACCGCACCGCCGTTTTCTGGCTATGCTGAAGCAACGCGGATTACCCCTTCTCGGACGAGCGGTCGTCGTACGCGTCAGTCCTCAGGTCGATCGAGCGAGTCCTGTCCTCTCGATGTCAGCGAGGATCAATCCGTCGCTCGACCGAGTGGTTGTCCGCTTGCCGTACGCTGGACTCGGTCATCCGCACGATGCGCTCGAGGTCGGCCAGCAGACGGTAACGATCCGCAAAGGCTTCCTGCCCAGGTTGACGCGCGCAGGGGACGAGACCTTGGCGGTACTGCTCGCACTGGTCCGCTCACGGTGCTGGTCGAACTACGATCGATGGGTGGAGCGGTCGAGTAGGTCCATCACGCAGCGATCGCTGTCGTACGCTGCTGGTAGGATCGGTTCGGTAGTCTGTGGTTGTGCCCTGCGGCGTTGGCGGAGCAGGACCAGGTGTGAAACCCCATCGCGCCGTAACTGGAGAGACCGTGCGGTGCCCGTACCTCCAACGTTCGCGCAGAGCGTGTTCTCCAGTCCGATCCGGATGCTGCAGCCGACTCTTCGGCAGCGCTCGAGTGACGCGACGATCCGGCTAACGCGTTCCGGTGTGGGTTGGCCGTCATTCCACAACTGCTCGGGTAGAGGCGGGGAAGCAGTGCGGAAATACCATGGGAGGTATCGACGGTGCGCGAGCGAACGAGCTTGGTCTTCGGACTGAACATCGACCCAGTCATCGATCGTCTCGAGGAAGTCGAAGCACTGGCCCAACTCGCAGATACCGCTGGCCTCGGCCTGGTAGCGATGCAAGATCACGCCTACAACCCGCGCTTCGCTGAGACGTGGACAATCCTGACAGCCGTTGCGCTGCGCACCCAGCGCGTCCATGTTTTGACGAATGTGGCCACACTCGCTCTCCGTCCAGCGCCGATGCTGGCGAAAGCAGCAGCGACCCTCGACCGCTTGACCGGTGGGCGGCTCGAGCTGGGTTTGGGATCTGGTGGATTTTGGGACGGCATCGCCGCGATGGGTGGACCCCGATGGTCGGCAGGTGAGGCGCTCGCAGCGATCGAGGATGCGTTACGACTCTGCCGGCTCCTGTGGGAGAAGGCAGCGAGCGGTGAGCCGGTCACCTACGAGGGGTCTATCTTTCGCGTCGACCGACTCGTGTTCGGACCCGCGCCGACCCGTCCGATCCCGCTCTGGGTCGGTGCGATCAAGCCGCGAGCGCTCCGACTCGCTGGCGAGCTGGCCGATGGCATCAGTGTCTCGACGCCGTATGTTCTCCCGGAACAGTTACCGCGGGTGAACCGGTGGGTGAACGAAGGTGCAGAACGAGCGGGCCGCGATCCTCGCACCATCCGCCGGCTCTATAACCTGCTCGGGGTGCTCGACGTTCCGGGCGGGCGAGCCTATCGGGTCACGCGCCCGGGTTTTCTGAGCGGGCCAGCGGAGGCATGGGCAGATGCCATCGCGCGCTTCGCCGAACTCGGTATGGACACGTTCGTCTTTTGGCCCGTCGCGGGCGACTATCTTGCCCAGGCTCGCTACTTCGTCGAGGAGGTGATCCCGCGCGTACGGAGCCGGTGCGGGACCGGCTAAATGCAAGAGCGCTCACTCGAGGTCGACCCACAGGAATGCTTCGGCGAGTTCCAGGCCGGCTGGTGCGCCTGCCTCGCGGGCGCGCGTCCGTACTCGGGTTTCCAACCCTCCGGGGAATGCGCTGGCTTGACTGGCGTGACGGCGGAGCGCAGCGAGCTTCCGTTCGAAGACGGGTGCGATGTCGATGAAGGTATCCGGTCGGTCGGTGCCGAAGAGCAGGGCGATCCGAACGCTGTGGGGCCCGAGCCCAGCTTCCCGTTGCTCAGGGAAGAAGGTAGCCAGGCGGCTCGCTGGGAACGCTGCTGCCAGGGCCGCTGCTCCCACTGCGCGGTGATCGGGATGCTGGCGATAGAGTCGCGTCAGTGGATCGTGTGTCAAGACGATGTCGGGACGAAAACGCCGAATTTCCGCGGTGAGTTGAGCACGCAGGTCGAGCGTATCGAACACTTCACCGTCAGGGAGACGCAAAAACGTCACACCTTGCACGCCGAGTTCCTCGGCGGCCGCGAGCTGTTCGTTCTCGCGAACCGTGACGAAGGGACGAGGATCAGTCCAGTCCTCTGGTAGTCCCTTGTCGCCCGATGTCACGACGACATAGTGGACGATCGTCCCGGCAGCGATCCAGCGGGCGATCGCCCCGGCACAAAAGAATTCCGGATCATCGGGGTGGGCACCGATCACCAGGACGCGCTGCGCCGCCGGCGGTGCCCCGACATGGCGCAGCTGGACATCGGACATCTCGGCGTTCTCCTCTCCTGGATTCGCCTCGCTGTCTTGCCTGTTGCCAGTGCTCGACGATCTCTTTAGCCAGATCAGCGAGCGCGCGTCGGGTCGCCTCGAAATCGGCCACCTCGCTGGTGAGCATAACGAGAACAGCTCGTCCGAACGGAGCCCAAAGCAGAGCAGCATCGTGCACATAGCCGGGGAGCGATCCGGTCTTGTTCCCGACGATGATCGCTTCCGACAGGCGCGCCGGAATGATGTCCCGAAATTGCTGTGCGCGGAGCAGCGTGCGGAGATCGTCCAACCAATGTCCTTCTGGGACGATGCGACCGAGTTCCAGAGCAGCGAGGAGCGTGGCGAGATCGCGGGCGGTCACCAGATTTTCCGGCTCGCCGGGGTAGGCTGCGCGTCCCCAGAAAGGGCGTCGCAGTGCGGTGCTGGTGAGGCCGAGTTCGACGACGAGTTCCTCCATCGCCGCGAAGCCGAGCACGTCGATGAGTGTATTCGTTGCGACATTGTCGCTCACGATCGTCATCAAAACAGCCAGGTCACGGAGCGTCATCGGAGGCGGCTCGGCCAACCAGCGTGGAACCCCGCTTCCGGGCACGAGCTGATCGGAGGCGATCCGCACGCGGGCTCGCGGATCGAGCTGCTGGCGGGCGAAGGCGCGATAGAGTCTGGCCAACACCAAGAGCTTGATCGTGCTCGCGGCCACGACGGGACGGTCGGCGTCGTACGCGATTTCGAGATCCTCGTCGAGGTCGCGAAAGAGGAGCATGACGCGGGCAGGCACCTGTCCGATGAATCGCTCGATGGTTTCCTGCATCGTTAGGCGCACCCGCTCCTCCGCGTAGTCGGCACGCATGGCAGTATACGCCGGTGTAGGACCGGCGATATCTCGTGGGAGGCGAGCCGTGCGTGTCCGAGCAGTAACCGTGGGGTGGACGACCAGCTGGAACGGTGAGCAGATAGTGGGTGGAGAAGAGCTCGGTCGTGTCGTCGAGCGGGTGCGTGCTGGCTATGCCGAGAGCGGTCTCGAGCTGCAATCGGTACGGCTGGCTACGCAGCCGTTTCCGACGATCGTCGCTCCGGCGGAGACAGAAGCTTTCGCGAGCGCACTGTGTGAGTTGGCGGAGGCGTGTGGTTTCGACTATGTCTCGATGGGGCCGGTCCGCCCTCGGGAATTCGCCTGGTGCCAACGTCTGCTCGAGGCATTGGTCGCTGAGGAACGCCTTTTCGCGGCACTCGCAGTGACCGACGAAAAGGGGACACTCTCGTTGCCAGCAGTCCGCTGGGCCGCCGAGATCATCGCGGCACTCTCCCACCGAACCCCAGGAGGTCTAGGCAATTTACGTTTCGCGGCGCTGGCACTCTGTCCACCAGGTATCCCGTTCTTCCCGGCAGCGTATCATGACGGCGGACCGCTCGCGTTTTCGGTCGCATGGGAGGCGGCGGACGAGGCCGGTGAGGCCTTCGCCGGCGCGCAGTCATTGGCTGAGGCTGAGCGCCGGTTGCGTGAACGCTTGACGGCCCGAGCGAGCGAACTGGCTGCTGTCGCGGAACGATTGGCTGGCGAGGTGGGGGCGCGCTTTCTCGGCATCGACGTCTCCCTGGCACCGCACCCCGAGATCACGCGCAGTATCGCTGGCGCGATCGAGCGGCTCGGTGTCCAACCCTTCGGGGGAGTGGGAACGCTGACGGTGATCGCGTCGCTGACGCGGGTCCTGCGCGACATTCCGGTACCGCGCACCGGGTTCTGTGGCGTGATGTTGCCGGTTCTCGAAGACGCGGTACTGGGAATGCGAGCGGGCGGTGATTTGGTGTCATTGCCGCTCTTGCTCGCTGCGGCATCGGTCTGCGGCGTCGGACTCGATGTCGTTCCCTTGCCCGGCGAGACGACAGTCGATCAGCTCGCCGCGATCGTTCTCGATACCGCGACGCTGGCCACCCGTTTGGGGAAACCACTCGCTGCTCGCCTCATACCTGTGCCAGGAAAGAGAGCTGGAGAACTCGTCCAGTTCGATTTTCCGTATTTCGCCCCGGCCCGTATTCTTCCGGTGGTAGGGGCGATTCCGAGCAGTTGGTTCGCTCTGATCGATGAACAGAACACTCAGGAAGAGTGAGCCGGAAGGAAAGGATGGATAAAAGGACTTGCGCGCAATGCAGTGTGAGAGTATGATTCCTGTGTTGACAATGAGGATCGGGACTTCGGGAGGAAGCGATGGCGCGGATCGTCATCACGATCGAGGGAGACTCGCAAGAGATCGGGGCGATTCAGGAAGTTCTGCAACGACTCGCTGGACTGACGACAGGAGAGTTCGAGGTCAGTGAGGGTGTGCGACCACTCGGTGAGCGTGAACCGTGGACGTTCGAAGAGTTCCGCCAGTTCTGGAGCCGCCTGCAGGACGGCGCGCGGCAGATCCTCGCGGAGATCGCCAAACGCCCCGAGGGGTACCCGATGGTGGAACTCGAGCGGGCACTGGGGGTACCGGCCCGTGTCATCGGCGGGCGACTCAGTTCGGTTGGCCACGCGATGCGGCGTTTCCCATACAAAGAGGAGCCTGTCGAGTTTCGGACGGGTGGAGACGAGGCTCCAGGCCGGCGGATCTACTTCATGAAGCCGGAGGTCGCGCGCATGATCCGGCGACTG
>DAOTYK010000329.1:0-1950 GCA_034434855.1 Thermomicrobium sp. | reverse complement strand
GAGGACGGACTCCTCGCTTCTCTGCGGGATCATTCTCGGCGGCACCCTCTTCATCGGTAATCGGTCGCTCAGCTGGACATCGCTCCGTTTTCCCCCGCTGAAACGGCTGCTCCAGCCACCGCCGAGCATTGTCGCCCGCGATGGACGATGGGATCGGCGAGCACTGCCCCGCGACTGGATCGATCTCGACGAAACTGAAGCGGCCCCGCGTCACGCTGGTTTTCGTGGGGCATCGCGCACGCCGCAGTCGTCCTTCTCGAAGCTGACGGTACGATCGCTGTCATACCAAAGCAGAGCGCGGCACGAAAGCAGGAGAAGACGCGATGAGCTGGTACGAACGACTCGGTGTCCGGCGTGTCATCAACGCCGATGCCCGTCTGACTCGACTCGGCGGTTCCATCATGCCGCCCGAAGTCGTCGCTGCGATGGCGGAGGCTGCCCGCTGGTACGTCGATCTCGTCGAGCTCCAGCAGGCGGTCGGGCGACGATTGGCCGAACTGACGAGGAACGAAGCAGCCTACGTGACTGCCGGCGCGGCAGCTGGGTTGACGCTGGCGACGCTGGCCTGCGTGACTGGTCCGGATCCCGTGAGTATCGCGCGCCTCCGCGCTCGGTTTCCGGATCTCGACGGTTACAAGGATCAGGTCGTGATTCAGGCTGCTCACCGGATTCCGTACCATCCGGCTTTTCGGCTCGCCGGTGTCCAGTTGGTTCAGATCGGGAACGCGTGAGCGACCGATCCTAGGGACTTGGAATCAGCACTCAGCGAGCGCACGGCGGCCGTGGTCTACGTCGCCGGAGCGCACTTGGCGCGCGGCACTCTCCCCCCGCGAGGAGGTCGTGGCGCTCGCCCATGCGCACGACGTCCCGGTCATCGTCGATGCTGCCGCCCAGCTTCCACCACCCGAGAACCTCTGGCGCTTCACGCGCGATCTGGGAGCGGATCTGGCGATTTTCAGCGGTGGCAAGGACTTGGCTGGACCGCAATCGACCGGCTTGATCGTTGGCCGTGCCGACCTGATCGCAGCGATCGCCCTCCATGGTCGCCCTTACCATCAACTCGGCCGACCCTTCAAGGTGAGCCGTAAAGAACTGATCGGTCTGCTCGCGGCGGTGGAGCGATACCTCACTCTCGATCATGAAGCGCGCGTGCGCGCCTGCGAGGACACGGTCGCTGCCTGGATAGCGGGCTTCAGTCAGATACCTGGCGTCCGCGCTACTCGGGTGCTCCCGAACGAAGCTGGTCAGCCGCTGCCCCGGCTCGTTCTGGAGCTCGATCCGTCCTGCTGCGGCATCACCGCCCGCGAGTTGCGCGATCACCTGTGGGAGGGAGATCCCCGATCGCGGTCGCCTTGCACGGCGAGCAGCGGATCTCGCTGACGGCCGAGACGTTGGAACATGGTGAGGCTGAGGTCGTCGTCGAGCGAAGACGCGCCATTCTCAGCGCGGTCCGCCGTTGATGTCCGCGCTTCGGCGAACCGGTTTCTCTGCTCGAGGGTCAGCAGGATGACGCGAAACGACGCGCCGCGTCGTTGCGGCGCGCCTCCGATTCGGTTCTGCCTTGCGCTGCGATCAGAAGAGCGCCAGTTCCGTCTGCGGATCGAAGGCGTGCAGGTGCTCGACCTTCACCGTGACCGCGGCGAGTTCGCCGACCGAGAAGTGCACGTGTGGATCGGCCTTGGCGATGATCGTCCCAGCCGGGCCCCGCAAGTGCACGAGCGTCTCCGAACCGAGCGGCTCCACGATCTCGACCGGGAGGCGCAACTGACGATCGACGCTCGACTGCCCCGGTTGCACGATGAGATCCTCCGGTCGGATACCGACGAGCACGTCGCGACCACTGTACTCAGCGAGCCGGCTGCGCTGCTCCGGTGCCGCTTCCAGCGCGACATCACCCGCAACCAACCGGACCGTCCCATCACCAGTGACGACGCGCGCCGGGAAGATATT
>DAOTYK010000328.1:0-4694 GCA_034434855.1 Thermomicrobium sp. | reverse complement strand
ACTCCTTCCCTTGTACCGGACGCTCGCGCAGGCGATGCTCCCTCTCGCGCGCGAGCGCGCGGCTGCTGCCCCCGAGCGGCTAGCCGCGCTCGACGACCTGGCACGATGGTTGGCAAGCGTGGAGGTGGCGCGATGACCCCCCAGCGCGTGACCGTCGCGGATCTCCGCGCGATGAAGCGCCGCGGTGAACGGATCGTCATGCTCACGGCCTACGATTACCCGACCGCACGCCTGATCGACGAAGCAGGCATTCCCGCTATCCTGGTCGGCGATTCCCTCGGTAACACGATCCTCGGCTACGAGACGACTATTCCTGTGACCCTCGAACAGATGCTGCATCACACCAAGGCTGTCACGCGTGCTGCCCGCCGGGCACTCGTCATCGCCGACATGCCGTTCCTGACTTTCCAGATCAGTCCAGAAGAAGCCCTCCGCAACGCCGGCCGACTCATCCAGGAAGGCGGCGCTCACGCGGTCAAGCTGGAGGGCGGTGGGTCGATCGTCGAGACCGTCTCCCGGCTCGTCCGCGCCGGTATACCAGTGATGGGACATTTGGGTCTGACTCCGCAAGCCGTGCATACGCTCGGCCGTTTTCGGCTCCAAGCGCGTACTGCCGACGCGGTCCGCCAGCTCTTCGCTGACGCCATCGCACTGGAACGAGCCGGTGCCTTCGCGATCGTGCTGGAACTCGTTCCTGCGCCGGTCGCTCGTGCAGTCAGCCAACTCCTCGAGATTCCCACGATCGGCATCGGGGCCGGTCCCGGTTGCGACGGGCAAGTCCAGGTCCTGAGCGATCTTCTCCATCTTCTTCCCGGGCCTCTCCCCCGTCATGCCCGCGCCTACACCGACCTCGCCTCCATCGTGAGCGATGCGGTCCGCCGCTACGCCGAGGACGTCCGCAACGGCACCTTTCCGAGCGAGTCCGAAAGCTTCGGACTCCCCCGCGAACTCGATCTCGAGACCGTCGCAGCGATCACCGCCGAGTTCGCTGCCCAGCGCGGAGGAGACGAGCATGCACCTGCTCCGGACGATCGCTGAACTCCGCACCTGGCGTTCCCAGCAGGACAGCCGTTCGGTCGGCTTCGTCCCCACGATGGGCTACTTGCATGAGGGGCACCTCGCGCTGGTCCGTCGCGCCCGCCTCGAAAACGAGACCGTCGTCGTCAGCATCTTCGTCAATCCCTTGCAGTTCGGTCCTCGGGAAGACTACGACCGCTACCCACGCGATCTCGACCGCGACCTGGACCTGTTGGAGCGCGAGGGTGTCGATGCCGTCTTCGCTCCCTCGGTGAGCGAGATGTATCCACCCAGCTTCTCCACCGCGGTCGTGGTGACCGGCCCGATCGCCGAGCGTCTCGAAGGGGAAGCCCGGCCTGGTCATTTCCGCGGCGTCGCCACCGTCGTGACGCGCCTCTTCGGACTCGTTCAGCCCCGGCGCGCGTACTTCGGCTGGAAGGATGCCCAGCAAGTGCTGGTGGTTCAGCGGCTGGTCCAGGACCTCGCGCTCCCGGTCGAGATCGTGCCGCTCCCCACTGTACGCGAGCCAGACGGGTTAGCCATGAGCAGCCGCAACGTCTATCTTTCGCCCGAGGAGAGAGTCGCCGCCAGCGCCATCCCGCGCGCGTTGTTCGCCGCGCTGGAGCGTTTCCGCAACGGCGAGCGCAACGCCGCTGCATTCCACGAACTCGTCCGGCACACGCTGACCACCACACCGGTACGCCTGGAATACGTCAGCGTGAGCGATGTGGAAACGTTCCAGGAAGTCGAGTACGTCGAACGTCCGGCGCTCTTGCTCGTCGCTGCCTGGGTCGGGACGACCCGGCTCATCGACAACGTGCTGCTCGATCCGGGAGCACCCTGATGGTTGCCCGCGTCTCCCGCGTACAATCCACCAGATGAGCGACGCGGAGGCCGGAGACGATGCTGCCGACACCACCGACCATCCTGGCTGGACGGTACCGGATCGAGGCACCGCTCGGTCACGGTGGCATGGCCACCACCTATCTCGCCCGCGACCTCGTCCTCGACCGTTCGGTCGCAGTCAAGGTCCTGCAGCGCGGGACACCCGACCCGACCGATCTCGCGCGCTTCCAACGCGAGGCACGCGTCGCCGCAGCCGTCTCCCACCCCAACGTTGTCCAGGTCTACGATGCCGGCCACGACGGTGACATCCGGTTTCTCGTCATGGAATGGGTGGAGGGCGGTGACCTCGCCCAGTTCATGCGCCAGAACGCGCCCGTTCCGCTCGACCAGGCGGTCCGTATCGCGCTGGACGTCCTTCACGGCCTGGCTGCGATCCACCGGGCTGGAATCGTCCACCGTGACGTCAAGCCGGCCAACGTGCTCATCGATCGTCAGGGCCGGGCCAAGCTGACCGATTTCGGGATCGCCCGTCGGCACGATGAGCCGACGCTCACCAGTCCGGTCGAGTTGCTCGGCACTGCTCCGTACGTCGCTCCCGAGCGGATCCGTGGTGAACCAGCCACACGAGCCAGCGACCTCTATGCCGTCGGTGTCCTGCTCTACGAACTCCTGACTGGCCGCTTGCCCTTCCCTGGTCAGACACCGGAGGAACTGCTGGCTCAGCACGTCCATGCTCCACCGATTCCACCCCGCCGATGGCGACACGACATCCCGCCCGCCTTGGAGCGAGTCGTCCTTCGCGCGCTCGCCAAGGATCCATCGGCACGCTACCGCTCCGCCGAGGCGATGGCGGCCGCTCTCCGATCAGCGAGCACCACAGAGCCGCGAAATCCTCTCCCGGCTGTCCAGGCGATGCCATCACCTGCCCAACGGAATCTGCCTCAACGCGCTCTCGCCTGGGCAGGTGGCGCGACTGTCCTCTCCCTGGCCGTGGTCGCTCTCCTCGCCCTGCTCGCCTGGGCGCAACTGGTGCGCGAAACCGACCTCACGACGCCACTGCCGAGCCCGGTCACTATTCCGACCGCCGAGACTGCACCCACACCCAACCCGCGACCCAGCCCGAGTCCGCGGCCGAGTCCGACACCCACGCTGTCTCCCACCCCGACCACTGTTCCCACACCGGAGCCAGCCACGGTGCTCCTCCGATCATTCACCATCGTGCCGCCTACCCCGCCTGAACTCCGCCGCTTCGCTGGCGCACCAGAGGTCGAGTTCGCGCCCACTGACCTCGCTGGAGCCTATCTTCCCAGCCGCGATGGGACCTTGCCGGGTTTCACCCGCGATCTGGCGAACGCCGCGCTCCTTTTTCCCGCACGAACCAGCCGCGTCTCGCTGGTCATTCCAGCCGGGACCGAACGAATCCTCATCGAGGTGGAGGGAAGGCAATATCGGGGAACCCCCAGGCCACTCCTCCAACTCGGTCTGGAAGACCGGATAGTCTGGGAGAAGGTGGATCCCTTCCCTTCCGCCAGTTGGTCGCGCCAGACCATCATCCTGCGCTTCGACCCACTGCCGGACGACCTCCCCGTGACGCTCGAGCTGCGCAACGCCCATGATCCGGCCCCGATCGGCAGCGAGCCCTGGATCGCCGTGCGCGCGCTCCGCGTGCTCACCGCCGGTGAGCCCTGATGCCCTCCCCGGGTATCTCCTGCTACACTCGCCGTAGGGAAAGCGCCGAAAGGGGTGAGGGATGCGCACGATCACGATCGGGATGGATCCGAACATCGCCCAGGTCGGTCCGCTCCTCCTGACCTGGCACGGTCTCTTTACGGCACTCGCCATCCTCTCGGCCATCTGGCTCGCGTCCCGCGAACTCGCCCGGAAAGGGATCGTCATCCCGAACTTCGACCTCGTGGCCATCCTGACTGTCCTCGGCGGCGTCGTCGGAGCACGGCTCTTTTTCGTCCTCGACCATCTCGGCGAGTACCTGCGCCAACCATGGCGTATCTTCGCCATCACCGAAGGTGGCCTCGCTGTCTATGGCGGCATCATCGGGGGAACGCTGACCGCGGCTTTCCTCCTTTGGCGCCAGCGGGTTCCCATCGGGCCTGTCGCCGATGCAGTCGCACCCGGTCTTCTGCTCGCCCAAGGGATCGGGCGCATCGGTTGCCTCATCAACGGTGATGCGTGGGGCGGCCCCTGCACCTGTCTCGTCTGCTCCGGTGTCTCCGCCAGCGTACCAGCGGAAGGGCTCGGCTACTGCCCCTTCGCTGTCCGCTATACGCACCCGGACGCGCTGTTACCGCGCGAGCTCTTGGGCGTGCCGACCCACCCGTACCCGATCTATGACATGGTGGTCAATTTCCTCGTCCTCGCCGTGCTCTGGCACTTGCGCCGCCGTGGCCTCCCGGATGGCTCGCTGTTCGCCCTGTACTGGCTGCTCTACGGGCTCGGACGCTTCCTCGTCAGCTTCGTGCGACAAGAAGCGGTCTGGTTCTGGGGACTCCAGCAGGCACAAGTGATAGCGCTAGCGACTGCCCTGATCGGTCTCGCCGCCTTGCTCTGGTTGCTCCGGCGCCGCGCGCCAGCGACCGCGCCTGCTCGCTCGTGATCGCTCACTCCTCGGGAGCAGTCTCCCATGCACTCGCTTGCCGCTTGGCTAGCTCCTCTTCGATCAGCTTGCGTCGGAGCACTTTGCCGATCAGATTCTTGGGCAATTCCGTCCGGATCTCGATCTCGCGCGGCACCCGGTGCGGCGCCAGTCGTTCGCGACAGAACGCGAGCAACTCGCGCGGCTCGACGCTCGCTCCCTCGCGGAGCACGACGTACGC
>DAOTYK010000327.1:0-1740 GCA_034434855.1 Thermomicrobium sp. | reverse complement strand
ACGCCTGCCAGCCGGTGCGCGAACTCGGCTGGCACAGCGCGCGTTCCTTCAGCTGGACCGGCGTTCGGCTTGGCTGCTGCCGGGTGGGACGATCACGATCTCGCAGCAACCCTTGCCGCACCGTTTGGCAGCATAGAGCACCTGATCGGCACTGAGCAGCAGCGAGCCGCTGTCCGGCATCGGCCGGCCAACTGCGACTGCTGCCCCGATCGAGAGTCCTAGGCGTACCTCGTGTTCGGCGCATTGGATGGGCGGTTCCAGGGCAGCGAGCAAGCGCTCGGCGACCGCACGGACATCGTCCTCCCCCGTCACGCCCTCGAGCAGTACCGTGAACTCGTCGCCCGCGAAACGGGCGACCGTGTCACCAGCCCGCACCTGCTGGCTCAACCGAGCGGCGACCTCCTGCAGCAGAGCGTCTCCCACTGCATGCCCCCAGGTATCGTTCACGCGCTTGAAGTCGTCCAGATCGAGAAAGAGAACAGCGATCCCGTGATCCTCGCGGTCAGCACGTGCCAAGCCGTGCTCCAGGCGGTCGAGAAACAGGAGTCGGTTGGGCAGGCCGGTCAAGGGGTCGTGGAAGGCACGGTGGCGCAGTTCCTCCGACTCCTGCCAGCGTTCCAGCGCCAGCGCTGCGAGCTGCGTGGCGAGCTCGAGCAGCCGTTCCTCGTTCGGCTGCGGGCCGCGTGGATCAGGGATATAGAGACTGAGTCCGGCAATGACTCGACCGGCTCGGTCTCGAACAGGTATGCCCCAACAGGCAGCGACACCGAATGCGCTAGCCAGATCTGCAAAGTGGCGAGTTCTGGTGTCGTTGAGCACGTCCTCCACGTAGACTGGACGGCCCTCGTATATCGCTGCTCCGCAGCATCCCGACGAAGGTGCGATCGGTAAGCCCTCGGTAGCTGCTGCGTACTCTGGAGGCATGCTCGGAGCTGCTCCGTGGTGAAGCCGATTGTCCGGCCCTACGATCAATACCGAACACCGGGTGCCCGGAATGAGTCGCTCGATCTGGTGGCACAGTTGCTCGAGGATCTGTCCTAACGGTGCACCGTCGATGATAAGCTGTAGGAGCGTCGTTTGAGCCTCGAGTAATTCCTGTGCCTGCATGCGTTCTGTGATATCGAGCAAAAGACCGTGCCGAATACACGGCTTACCCTGAGAATCTCGTATCATGACGGCTCGATCCTCCAGCCAAACCCAACGGCCGTCCTTGCGCTGGAACCGGTACGTCGCTTCGAACGGCTCGCCAGTTTGATCGGTCCGCAGGGCCCCGGCGTAAACGCGCGGCTGGTCGTCCGGATGCATGCGGCTGAACCAGAGACCGGGCGTTGCGAGGAACTCCTCGCGGCTGAACCCGGTTACCTCCTCGATCCGCTGGCTGAGGAAGCTCACCGGGTAATGGAGCGAGCCATCCGGGAGGACGACCGGATCGGCTGACGTGACGAGCACTGCTGCTGGGATCTGCTCGACGAGCGTGCGGTAGCGTTCCTCGGCCTCGCGCAGCGCTCGCTCGGCCTGCTTCCGCTCGGTGACGTCCAGCATGACGCCCTGCCAGTAGAGCGGTTTCCCCTGATCGTCGCGGACGAGGCGTGCGGTGCTCTCGATCCAGCGGATTTCACCGTCGCGTCGCACGATCCGGAACTCGCTCCGGAACCGGCCCGTTGCCCATGCCTCCCGCGTTTCCTGGCGGACGCGTGGATAGTCTTCTGGGTGGATCGCGCGGATCCAGAGCGTGCGATC
>DAOTYK010000326.1:0-2906 GCA_034434855.1 Thermomicrobium sp. | reverse complement strand
AAGCTCGTCGTCGGCTCCGAGCAGCAGCACTTCCTCGGTCAGCTCGCCCAGCTCGATACGGCCGGTTGGTTGTTCTTTCTGGCCACGAGCGCCCTGGCCGTCTTCCTGCTCGGACGCTCGCTGCGCAGCGGCCCACTGGCTTTCCCGCGTCTCCTCGGCCATGGGATGGTGACGCTGGGCTTGCTGCTCGCGCTGTGGCTCATCGCCCGAACCCTGGTCAGCAGCGGACGACCCGGCACGCTGGTCGTGACCTGGGTCTACGTCTTCGGCGGCGTGGCCCTGCAATTCCTGGTCGGACTCCTGCTCGCCTCGCTCTGTGCCCAGCAGTTACCAGGACGACGCTTCTTCCGCGTCGTCTTTCTCCTACCGATGATGATCACGCCGGTCGGAGTCGCCTATACCTTCCGCATGTTGACCGACACCGGCAAGGGACCGTTCGCACCGATCGCCAACTGGCTCGGCTACGCCAACGTCAGCTGGGTCAACGATCCATGGGGCGCACGCATCGCCGTCATGATCGGTGATCTCTGGCAGTGGACGCCGTTCATGTTCATCGTCCTCTTGGCAGCACTGGAAAGCCAATCACCCGAGCCGATCGAAGCCGCGATCGTCGATGGCGCGAACCGCTGGCAGATCTTCTGGCATATCACGCTGCCCCAAATCGCTCCAGTGGCGAGCACCGTGATCCTGATCCGACTCATCGAAGCCTTCAAGATCTTCGATATGCCCAACGTCCTGACTGGTGGGGGACCAGGCACCGCCACGGAATCGCTCACGCTGCACGCCTACGTGCTCTGGCGATCGCTCGACTACGGCACGTCCGCAGCGGTCGCCTACACGCTCCTCTTCGTCGTCACCTTCGTCGGCATCGCTTACGTGCGGCTGCTTCACCGCCGGGTGAGCGAAGCGCTTTAGGGGGATCGTCATGGCACTCCGCTGGCAGACCAGTCCGACTCGTCCCGGGCCCCTCGCCGCTCTCGTTTCCTACGCCATTCTGTCTCTCTGGGCAGCGATCGTTCTCTTTCCGCTCTACTGGTTGGCCATCACCGCCTTCAAACTTCCGGTCCATGTCAACGAAGGGCCGACCTATCTGCCGTTCGTTGACTTCCAACCTTCGCTGCATGCGTGGCGCTATATCCTCGTCGATCTCGGCAACGACACGCTTCGACCGTATCTCAATACGGTGATCGTCGGCGGAACGAGCTCCGTCCTCACCCTGCTCCTGGGTGCCGCGGCCACCTACGGGCTGAGTCGCTTCACCTATCGCGTCCGATTGGCTAGCGTCCTCTTCTTTCTCGCTGGCGCGATTCTCGCTGGCATCGGTATTCAACTGGGACTCCCGTGGCCATTGGCGGTGGCCAGTGCGCTGGGAGCGTTCGTCCTCGCCCGAGTGACCGCCTTGCGGCGCGTAACTGGCCCAAAGCTCAGCAACCCCGACATCGCCTTCTGGATGATCTCGCAGCGGATGCTTCCACCGGTTGCGATCGTGATTCCGATTTATATTCTCTTCCAGCGGCTCGGCATGTTGGATACGCGGACAGCACTCGTCGTGTCGTACGTCGCGGCGAACCTTCCGATCGCCGTCTGGCTGCTGCGCGACTACTTCCACACGATTCCGATCGAACTGGAAGAGAGTGCAGCGATCGACGGGGCCAACCGCTACCAGATTCTCTGGCGGATCGTTCTGCCACTCGCCCTGCCCGGTCTCGTCGCGACATTCTTGTTCATCTTCGTCTTGGCATGGAACGAGTACCTGCTCGCCCTCTTCCTGAGCAGCGCCAAGGCCCAAACGATGCCCTTGCTCGTGGCGGCGCAGAACGCGACCCGCGGCCCACAGTGGTGGTACATGTCGGTCCTCATTCTGCTCATGATCGCGCCGGTCATCGCGCTCGCCATCGTGCTCGAGCGGTACATCGCGCGCGGCCTCCTGCTCGGTGCCGTGCGCGGATGAAGAGAAGGACGGCAGACCGATGCAACTCCGCGACCGTATCGCCCTCGTGACCGGTGCTGGTTCCGGGATCGGTCGTGCGATCGCCGAGCGGTTCGCCTCCGCCGGTGCGCTCGTCATCGCAGCGGACCTGGACGCGGCTGCGGCCGAGGAAACGGCCCGGCGGGTGCCGGAACGCATCGTTCCCGACCAGGTCGACGTGCGCGACGAAGCGAGCGTGCGGACGCTCATGGAGCGGACACTCGACCGCTTCGGTCGCCTCGACATCTTGGTCAACAACGCTGGGATCGGCACGACAAAGGATCTCGTCGAGACTGATCTGGCCGAGTGGGAGAACGTTTTCGCGGTCAATGTGCGTGGCGTCTTTTTGTGCTGCAAGTATGCGCTTCCCAGTATGCTCGCCCGCCGCTCCGGAGTGATCATCAATATCGGGTCGGTCGCCGGCCTCATCGGGATCCCCAAGCGAGCTGCCTATTGCGCGAGCAAGGGGGCCGTGGTCACCTTGACCAAACAGATCGCCATCGCTTATGTCCGCGAGGGGATCCGCTGCAACTGTATCTGCCCAGGAACTGTCGACTCCCCGTGGGTGGAGCGACTGGTCGCGCAAGAACCGGACCCGGTTGCCGCACGCCGAGCACTGGAAGCGCGCCAACCGATGGGGCGCCTGGTGAAGCCGGAGGAGGTCGCGGCCGCGGCGCTCTATCTCGCTTCGGACGAGGCCGCCGCAGTGACCGGTAGCATCGTCGTCATCGACGGCGGCTGGCTCGCCCAGTGAGGAGGTCGAGCCGATGAAATGCTACGGTCTCACCCTCTGCCTGCGCGACGATCCGGACGCCATCGCGGCCTACGTCCAATACCACCAGGCGGTCTGGCCGCAGGTGTGCGCCCGGATCCGCGAAGTCGGGATCCACACGATGCGGATCTTTCTGCGTGGCCGTCGGCTCTTCATGTACATCGA
>DAOTYK010000325.1:0-11628 GCA_034434855.1 Thermomicrobium sp. | reverse complement strand
GTGTGCACCAGAACCGTCTGCAGGTAGCCTTTGATCCAGCGCGAACGCTGGCGGATCCAATTGCCGACGTGGTTGTTCGCTTCCTCCCAGGTGGTGGAGTTGATCACCCCGACTCGGTAACCGCGGGCCGCTGCACGGATCCCCAGATCGGCGTCCTCGGTCACGTTGAACGGATCCCACCCACCGAGTTCCCGAAGACGATCGACCCGAAAATGGTTGCTCGTCCCACCGAGCGGAATCGGCAAACCCAAGCGATCCAGCCCCGTCAGAACGTAGTCGAACCAATACGAGTACTCCAGCGTGAACATGCGGGTGAGCAGATTCTCGGTCGCGTTGTAATAGTTCAGCGCCGCCTGAACGCAGACGAGTTCCGGTGGTCCTTTGCGGAAGGCCACGATCGCCTTCTTGAGCTGATCCGGATCCGGGCGATCTTCAGCGTCGTAGATCGTGAGGTACTCACCGCGAGCGAAGAGCAAGCCGACATTGCACGCTTTCGGCTTCGTCTTCGGAAGTCCATTGGGGACGACGATGAACGTGACCGTTTCCGGTGGCCGTGCTGCCTTGGCCGCAGCTAGTGTCTCCTCGTCGTCCTCTTCGATCAAGAGCAAGATTTCGAGTTTGCTGGCTGGATAGTCCAGGTTGCGGAGATTCTCGATGAGCTGCGGCACGACGTTGGCTTCGCGATAGACCGGCACGAGCACGGTGTACATTGGAAGTTCGTCGTCGCGTAGTGCCTTGACCTCTTCCGGAGAGATCGCCTGCACGTGCTCGTGTTTCGCTCCGGCCATGGCCACCACGAAATGAAAGAGCACGAAAACGAAGAGCACACTATTGACGAGTGCTGAAACGATGACCGCAGTGAGTGTCGGCACCATGAGTAATCCGGCCGCGACCAGCATCAGCAGGAACGCGAGCGCGATCTTCTGCCACCGGACGAGTACCTGCCGCGCACTCTCATCAGGACTTCGGTAGTACAGGCCCAAGGCTGCCCGATCCAGCACGAGATCACGAAAGATGGTTCGGACGGCGTAGTCGATATCCCATTCGCTCGTGACGAGCGGTCGTACCGTGACCGGCCCCAGAACGGATCGGATGTACTCCTCGAGTTCGGCTCCGGGCGGCTCGGCCGTCGCGACGAAGACCTCGTCTCCGACGCGCCGCACCGGGAAACAGCGGCGTTGCACAAGTTCCTCGGGGTCGAAAAGCCGCACCAGTCGAGTATCCAGCGGCTCGCGTAAAAGATCGACGTATGGTTGTCCCCAGAGCTCAGCCAGCACCTGGTAGAGCTGCTGTCGCTTGACCAAACCGAGTGCGATCAGAATGCGGCCGATCCGGTCACCCGTCCGGCGCTGGTACTCGAGCGCGCGTTCCAGGTCTTCCGGGCGCAAGAGGCCTCGAGAAACCAATGCCTCACCGAGCCGCTTCCGCGAGCGGGTCACTTGCGGCTGGTGCGGTCGGTACGTACGAATGAGCATCGAGTCTCCCCGCCATGACCACGAGAAACCGTTCACTCACCGGCAATCATCGACCGAGCGACGGGGGTCGCCGAGAGACCCCCGTCCCCAACGTGGCTGGTCAATCATCCTACAGGGGAGCAGGAAAGACGGG
This sequence comes from Thermomicrobium sp., assembly GCA_034434855.1. Taxonomy (GTDB): domain Bacteria; phylum Chloroflexota; class Chloroflexia; order Thermomicrobiales; family Thermomicrobiaceae; genus Thermomicrobium. The sequence continues at coordinate 10,020 of DAOTYK010000325.1, read as the reverse complement.
CTAGTTAACGGTCACATGCGAGCAGACGCAAGGCTAGCGAGACTCGTTGAAGATCCGACTCGAGCGCGCAGAAAAGGGGAGATAACGCTTTGCGGGCCATGCTCGCTGCAGCCACTCGTTTCACCTCGCCAGCCCGTGCAGGATCACGGAGAGCCAACCGCAACGCCTTCTCGAGTTCGCGCTCCAGCATCGACTGGAGTGTTTCGTGTGCGGCACGGATCTCAGCGGCTATCGAGCGGGCCGCCGACCAACGAAGATAGCGCTGCACAGCACGTTCGATGTATGGCTCGACCGCTGCACTCTCCCATGCTGCGACGGGAGCAGGATCAGCTGGAAGATCGTCGATCGTCACCACCCGAATCCCAGGCACGTCGCTGATGGCTGGATCGACATTGCGTGGCACGGCGAGATCGACTAGTACGCGTGGTCGGCAAGCATGGCGACCGACCTGCTCCAGTCGAACGACCGGTTCCGGCGCCTGCGTCGCGACGAAAACCACATCCGCTTCGCTGACGAGTCGAGGCCACTCGCTCCAGTCGACGATCCGCACCGGCCTCTCAGATGGGACCTGGGCGAGTCGCCCCGGTGACCGATTGGTCCACCACACCACTTCCGGCTGGCAACGGCACAAGGCAGCGATGACGTCTCGACCGGTTTCGCCCGCTCCCAGCACGAGAACCCGTGCCGCCTGGAGATCACCCAAGAGGCGTGCTGCCTCGCGCACCGCCACGCGCGCGAGCGACCGCTGGCCGGTCGACCAGCCTGCACGAACCCGAACCATTCGTCCGGTTGCCAGACTCCAAGAGAACAGCCGGTCGAGAACCGGGCCGAGCGTTCCCGCCGCCCGAGCGAGCTCCCGGGCACGGCGTACTTGTCCGAGGATCTGCGACTCACCGAGGACACGCGAGTCGAGGCCAGCAGCGACACAGAACGCATGACGAACCGCCTCTATGCCGCTACACTGCAAGGCCCAGCGCTGGAGTTCCTCGACCGTGAGTCCACCGAGTTCAGCCAACCATTCGACTCCTCGATGGGCAGTTTCCTCGCCGTCGAGCCAGTAAACCTCGGTACGGTGACACGTGACGAGGAGCACGACTTCAGGCACCTGGCTTCCCCAGCGCTGGAGCCATTGGTACTGCTGCTCTGCTGGTAAACTGAATCGCTCGCGGATCGTGACCGGCGCCGTTCGATGCGTTACAGCGACCACGAAAAGCGTCATCGTCACCCCCGCGCCACCTCAGCCAATGCCTTCCGCGCCGCCTCGATCGTGCGATCGATATCCTCCTCTCGGTGAGCGAGTGAGACGAACCAGGCTTCGAACTGGGAGGGCGGCAGTAGAATACCTTGGGAGCGCATGGCTCGGTGAAACGCAGCGAAGCGGGCTGTATCGCATCGCTCAGCCGTTCGCGCATCCGTGACCGGCTGCTGGCCGAAGAAAAGCGTGAGCATCGAGCCGACACGCTGGACGTGTGCCGGGACACCAAACTCCTGGATCGTTTCCTCGAGTCCTCGCTGGAGCCGCGCAGCCAAAATCTCCAGACGATCGTAGGCCCCTGGTTCACGAGCCACTTCGAGCGTCGCGAGTCCTGCGACCATGGAGAGTGGGTTACCCGCCAGGGTTCCCGCTTGATACACCGGACCACTCGGCGCCACGTACTCCATGAGGTCGCGCCGGCCACCGTAGGCACCGACCGGAAGACCCCCGCCGATGACCTTCCCCAAACAGGTGAGGTCTGGCAGGATACCGAACTGTTCCTGAGCCCCACCGAGTCCTAATCGAAAACCGGTGATCACCTCATCGAAGATGAGGAGTGCGCCAGCCTGCCGCGTCAGCTCGCGCAGGCGAGACAAAAAGCCAGCAGCCGGTGGAACCACCCCCATGTTGCCTGCGACCGGCTCGACAATGACCGCCGCGATACGCTCACCGTGCTGAGCGAACACGTCTTGCACAGCTTGCTGATCGTTGTAGGGTAGAACGAGGGTGTCACGCGCAGTTCCTTCCGTGACGCCGGGTGTCCCTGGCAACCCGAATGTCAGGACGCCTGAACCGGCAGCGACCAGCAAACTGTCGACGTGGCCGTGATAGCAGCCGGCGAACTTCACGATGAGATTCCGGCCGGTGACCGCCCGAGCCAGGCGAATCGCGCTCATCGTCGCTTCCGTTCCCGAATTGACGAAGCGCACGAGCTCGATCGCAGGAACGGACGCGACGATCGCCCGCGCCAACTCGACCTCATACGGCGATAAAAGACCGAAACTCGTTCCCCCCTGGATAGCTTCCGAAAGACGCTCGACGACGTGCGGATGGGCGTGCCCAGCGAGCAGGGCACCCCACGAGCAGATGTAATCGAGGAATCGCCTTCCGTCTGCATCGACGAGGTAGGCACCCTCACCGCGCACTGCGACGACCGGTTCCTCACCGACTGCCCGAAAAGCTCGAACTGGGCTGTTCACCCCACCTGGAAAGAGGTGCTGAGCAGCGTCCCAGAGAGAACGGGAATTTTCCATCATCATTCCTTTCTCAGCCGAGGAGAGCCTGCTCGAGTGCGGTTCCGATCCGTCCGCTCCGCAGCCAGCGCGCCACATCCTTCGCGTGATAGGTAATGATCATCTGCGCACCGGCTCGCCGGATCCCCGTCAACAGCTCGAGAACCACCCGCTGCTCGTCGATCCAACCATTGCGGGCGGCCGCCTTGACCATCGCATACTCACCGCTCACGTTGTAGGCCGCGATCGGTACCTCGAATCGTTCACGTGCAGCGACGATCACATCGAGGTAGGCAAGAGCCGGCTTGACGATGATCGCATCCGCCCCCTCTTCGATGTCGGTCTCGATTTCGCGCAGGGCCTCCCGCCGGTTGCCGGGATCCATTTGATGGGAGCGACGATCACCGAACGCTGGAGCCGACTCCGCAGCCTCACGAAACGGTCCATAAAAGGCCGATGCGTACTTGGCGGCATAGGAGAGAATCGGAACTTCGAGGAAGCCAGCCCGATCGAGAGCTTCACGGATAGCCAGAACCCGTCCGTCCATCATATCGGACGGAGCTACCATGTCGGCTCCCGCCTCGGCATGCGAGACCGCGGTCCGTGCCAAAAGTTCCAGTGTAGGATCGTTGACGATTCGTCCATCACGAACGATCCCACAGTGCCCGTGTGAGGTGTATTCGCAGTTGCAGACATCGGTGATCACCACGAGATCGGGCGCGCGCTGTTTCAGTTCCCTGACTGCGCGCTGCACGATGCCATCCGGATCGTAGGCTTCACTGGCCAGTTCATCCTTCTGGGCAGGAATGCCGAAGACTAATACCGCGCCGATACCGAGTTCCAGCAGCTCTTCGACCTCTGCCCCCAGCTGATCGACACTCAACTGGTACACGCCCGGCATCGACCGCACCTCACGCCGGACGCCCCGACCATGAACGACGAACAAGGGATAAATGAAGTCCTCCACACTCAGACGCGTCTCGCGGACCAGACGACGGAGGCCCTCCGTCTGTCGCAGCCGGCGAAACCGGCGAAACCGCCCTCGCTCGACGCTCATCCCGTGCTCCTTTCCGCTCGCACCACCGCTTCGATCAATCCTTCAGCCGTGTAGGTTTCGGCAACGACAGCGACGTGCAATCCGAGCTCTCGAGCGGTCTCGGCCGTGACCGGCCCGATCGCGGCGATACGAATGCGATCGGATAATCGCTTGGTGTCGCCGAGCGCGAAGGCCAGCGCACGCGCGGTCGAACTCGCAGTCAGGAAGATCCAGTCGATGGTCCCCGCTTCCAGAGCCGCCTGCATCCCCTCGTCGAGTGGAAGCAGTTCCGTCCGATAGGCCGGAACGACGACGACCCTGGCCCCTGCTTCTTCGAGCCGCCGTGGCAGGACCTCGCGTGCTTCTGCCGCACGCGCGATCAAAACATGCGACCCTGCCACGCCGCGCGCGATCAGCTGTGCAGCAACTGCCTCGGCGATGAATTCGTCCGGTACGAGGTCTGGCTCCAACCCGTATTCGCGCAACACACGAGCAGTCGCCGGACCGATGGCGGCGAGTCGTTTCTCCCGAAGCAGCTCCGATCCGCCACCGAGACACCGCAACCGATCGAGCGTCGCTCGGACCCCGTTCGCGCTGGTAAAGACGATCCAATCGAAACGCGCCAGATCTGCCAGTGCAGCGTCCAAAGGGCCCCAATCCTCGGGCGGCAGGATGCGGATGAGCGGATGGACGAATACCTCAGCCCCGAGAGCACGAAGCCGCTCGACGAGAAACTGTTCCTGCCCAGCCGGGCGTACCAAAAGAATGCGACGCCCCCGGAGAGGATCGGTTGTTCGCTGGGAAACACGGCTCTTTTCCCGATTGGCCAGGGTGAGCCCGAGTTCTCGCGCACGCTCGATCGCTTCCTCGCGCGGCCAATCCAGGTACTGACGGACGAAACGACCATCAGGGAAAAGGACGGCGATGCGAAAACGCAATCGATTCCCTGCGATCGTTGCGTAGGCACCGAGCGGCACGGAGCAGCCGGATCCGAAGGCTGCGAGGAAAGCTCGTTCGACCGCAACCGCTTCGTGGACCAACGGCTCGTCGAGTTGGCTGAAAAGCTCGAGTCGCCCATCGCTTTCACGCGCGACGACCGCCAAAGCTCCCTGCCCCGGTGCTGGAACGAACTCGTCCGGATCCAGATACTCGGCCACGAGATCAGCCTGCGAGAGTCTTCGCAGACCGGCAGCCCCGAGCACCAGGGCATCGACGATCCCCTCACGCAGTTTGCGCAAGCGCGTGTCCACATTGCCCCGAATATCGACCACGACGAGATCAGGCCGTGCTCGTTGAAGCAGTGCTTGCCGCCGCCGCGAACTCGTTCCCACCCGCGCGCCCGTCGGTAGCTCCCCGAGCTTCCGCGGCGGAAAGGTAACCAGCACGTCGCGAGCATCCTCTCGAGCCAAAACGGCGACGAGAACCAGACCAGGGGGAAGCCGAGTCGGGAGATCCTTGGCACTATGCACGGCGAGATCGATCGTCCCAGCAAGGAGCGCTTCGTGCAGTTCTTTCGCGAACACGCCGCTTCCGCCGAGCACAGTGAGCGAGGTCGCCCGATCCCGATCACCCGTTGTCACGATGGGGACGACCGTCACCGAATTCTCCGGATCGAGGCAACGAAGCCGCTCGACGACCTCCTCGGCCTGGGCGAGGGCCAGCGTGCTCCCCCGCGATCCGATCCGAATCCGCTCTGCCATCGAATCCGCCCCCGCCTGCAACCCGAACCGAGTCAGCCATTTCGCACAAAATCTGATCGAATCTGCTCATCCATTGTCGTCGCGCCGATTCTACTCAGGAGACTCTTCGGCTGCAAGGCATCGGGGAACGCTTGTGCCCCGACCTCCAGCGCCCGGGTACAATGCTCGAGAGCGAGAGAGACGATCCGGCGGAGGAGCGAGGTTATGAGCCATACGGTGGTGATCATCGGTGCTGGTCCTGGCGGCGTTGCTGCCGCTCGTGCCGTTCGGCAGTATTTGGAAGCCGAGGATCGCGTGATCGTCATCGACCGACAGGACGAGCAACGGCTCGGGGTGACGCTGCTATCCATCATGCGCGGCTGGCACGAACCAGAAGACGTGACCATTCGACCATCGCGTGTCCTCGCCGGTGTCGCCGAGTTCATGACTGCTGAGGTGACGCGTATCGATCCGGTGAACCGACGCGTCCAGACGACCACCGGAACACTCGCATACGACGCCTTGATCGTCGCGGCCGGCGCTGAGCTCGTCCCGGAAACGGTACCGGGTCTGGTGACGGCGCTCGAAAATGGGTCAGCCGGACACTGCTGGTCGCTGCCCGCGGCACTCCACCTCCGCGAGCGCTTGCGCTGCCTCGCCGGAGGCCGTGTCCTGATCGTAGTGACGAGGCTTCCCTACAAGTGTCCACCGGCTCCGTACGAAGCTGCTCTTCTCGTTCGCGACCTCGCCGTGGAGCGCGGGATCGGTAACTCGGTCGATGTCACGGTGATCACACCGGAGCAGTCGCCGCTCGCTGTGGCTGGTCCGGAGGTCGGGCGAGAACTCGTCGCTCTCCTGAACCAGCAGGGAATCACTGTGCTCACCGGTGAACAGCTGGTTGCCGTGGACGGTCGGCACCGCGAAGCCCAGTTCGCCTCTGGCCGACGCGAACTCTTCGATCTCCTCATCGTTGTCCCGCCTCATCGTGCCCCGACCTTCCTGCAGGAAGCGGGCCTCGCTGAGGGTGACTGGGTACCTGCCGAATTGCGGAGCATGCGCACACGGTTCGAAGGAATCTGGGCAATCGGCGATGTCGCAGCAGTGCGGATTCGGGACACGCTCCTCGTTCCCAAGGCAGCGGTGTTCGCCCAGCAACAGGCGGAAGTGGCTGCGCGCGATCTGGCGCGGTGGCTCGGTCGGACAGCACCCGAACCGGAGATCCAGGCCTACGGGCGCTGTTGGTTCCTGGCTGAACGCGGAATGGCGGGTGCGATCGAGGGCGACTTTCTCGCTGAGCCCCAGCCCAAAGTCACCTTCCAGCCACCGAGCGCCGAAGGTTTCGCCCAGATGCAACAGGAGCTCGCCGCTTGGCTCGCCCAAGATCCGGCACGGCGGCGCTGAATGGTGGTTGGACTCAGGAACCTGCGGAGAGGAGACGGTAAAACTCCTCGCGGGCCGCTGCCGATTCTCGGAAGATTCCGAGCATGGCGCTCGTCGTGGTTCGCGCGTGCTGCTTCTCGACCCCGCGCATCATCATACAGAGGTGAATGCCATCGGCCACGACTGCAACTCCTTGAGGATCGAGCAGTTCGGCAATCGCTTCCGCGATCTGGTGCGTCAAACGCTCCTGGACTTGTAACCGCCGCGCATAGAGATCGACGATGCGCGCGAACTTGCTCAACCCGAGAATGCGACCGCGTGGCAGATACCCGATGTGAACATGACCGAAGAACGGGAGAAGATGGTGCTCGCACATCGAGTAAAACTCGATCCCCTTGACGACCACCATGGTATCCTGCTCCACATGAAAGATCGCACCGTTGACGATCTCGTGGAGATTCTGGCGGTAGCCCCGGGTCAGGAATGCCCATGCCTCCGCGACGCGCTGCGGTGTCCGCACCAATCCCTCCCGGTGTGGATCCTCACCGATGATTTCCAGCCACTGGGAAACCAATGACCGCAGACGTTCCAGATCGCAGGTCGTCGTGAATTCGAGACCTGTATCCTCGAGATGGACGAAATCTTCATGATGGTGCATCGCGGCCTCGCTTACCAAATCATTGCTCATCTGACGCCGTTCCAGTCGTGCTCGAGTGCACCTTCTGACCGGCACAGCGCGCGATAGAGGATACCGTACGGCCCGCAACCGATCAAGCGCTGGCACCGTTTTGTCCGGTTCGCCCTCGACGACCCTCGTTCGGGTTGCACCAGCGCCGACGCGGTTTCGCGCCACACATCGCAAGGCCCCGCACGCTCCGTCACGGAGCTGCCTCGTGCTGCCCCGAGGCGAGAACGGACCGTCCGTACTGTGCCTTGCCGGCTATCCACAACCCGCGCCCGGAAAGCGCGCGCGGAGGCTCTCGAGCCTGCGCCAGACAATCCCCTCGCGTCCACCGCTCACCTGACACCGGACAACGGACCAGCGCCAGATCACCAGGAGGAGAGGAATCAGAAGCTGACTCAAGACGAACGTCGGGTAGGAAGCCACACGCCTGCGCCACGCAAAGGTCCCCAGCCACAGGTATTGCGTCGAGCGACCCAAGTTCGCTGCCACCGTGACCACTACCGGATGCCACCAGGAGCGTCTGACGCACTCTTCGCGGGCATGGTGTCCAGCGGATAGCCACAAGCCGAGTTCCTCCAACCAGCGAATCATCGTATCCTGCGGTGCGAAGACGAACCGGTAGAAGGCGCGAGCGAGCCGGACTGCCCGACCATCCGGATCACGTGCTTCTGATCGGAAGACTTCTCCCCTCGCTCGCCGGTACAGGTACTCGAGATTGAAATCCCAGCTCAGAAGGCCGGTCAAGGCCAACAGTGCAGCCAGTGACGCTCGCCAGCGTCGTGTCCGGTATCCGATCCCTGCGAAAAGCGCCGCATTGACCACCGTATCGAACTCGGTGTCGAGATATCGGCCCAGTTCGCTCTCCTGCCTCCGCAAGCGAGCCAGTTGACCATCGGCATTATCGAGAACGGTCACCACCTGCAGGAGCGCTGCCGCCGCTCGCTCCCGGCCACGAGCCAGGCACCCAGCTGCCAGGAGGCCGAGTCCGGTATGAGCGATGACGAGCTGCTCCGGTCTGACTCGTGTTGGCCACAGGGCACGGGCCACGAGGAATCCGAGCGGCCGGAAGATCACCAAGTTGACATACTCTACACCCGGCCGCGCCTTCAGACTCGCTTGGAACGCACTGAGCAATGCTTGCCGGTTCCGCGCGAGTCCCTTCTCATTCCCCATATCCTCGCCCGATCTGTGCAGTGAGCCCGAGCTGTTCGACGCCACGCAGCGCTCCTTGCACCAGGAAGCCGATATCGCTGCCGGCTGTGACGAATCGGAAACCCTGCTGCGCTCGGTACAAGGCATCCTCGATACTATAGGCGGCGTAACCCGCGATTTTGCCCGTATTGCGACAAGCTTCCAGCACACGTTCGATCGCGCGCTCCTGCCGTTCGTCACCCGCTGCTCGACGCGGATCGATTCCGAGAGACAGAGCGAGATCGCCGGGCCCGATCCAGCAACCGTCGATACCGGGAACGGAGAGAATCGCCTCGGCATTCTCCACTGCCTGGGCACTTTCGATTTGCACACCGACGAAAAGCTCCTCGTCGATCCATTCTGGATAATCAGCTCCGTAGACGCGAGCACGTCCCCATCCCCACGAGCGCATACCGCGCGGCGGAAAGCGACACGCGTCGGCGACCGCTCGCGCATCCTCTCGGGTGTGGACGAGCGGCACGATGATGCCGAGCACCCCATCGTCCAATAAGCGCCCGATCAGTGTGTAATCGTTGCGTGCGACCCGAGCCATGGGCACCGCTCGCCCGCAGGAAAGCGCCATCAGCGTGGCGATGACCGTATCCGGGCCGAAGGTGCCATGCTGCGTATCGATCAAGATGAAGTCGATCCCGCAATGAGCCAGTGCCTCCGCGACGAGCGGTGCGCCGAGCTGCAGCGTATAGCCGAAGGCCGGCTGACCAGCCAACATCTTCCGCTTCGCGTGATTCTCCCGCATACTCCTGCCCCCTGGGTCATCATTGCTTTCCCGGTCTCACCATACCCGAATCGTCGGATCCCGTGAAGTTCCTCCAGCGGTTTCTCCACGCTCGGCAAATACTCCGATCTATCGCCCAGCAGGGACGCGTCGATCGGGCCGGGGTCACGGATGCCTGAAGGTTCCGAAGTTGCGGCTGCACGAGCGCAGGGACGCCAAAGCAAGGACTGGCGACGTCGGCCACAGCGAGATGGTATAGTTTTTCTGTTGCACCTCGGTCGAACCCCGCGGTCGCACCGATGAACGATTCGATTCCAGAGGAGTACTCGTGAACAACTCGACCCTGACAGTGATGAACCCGAGCGGATTCGCGGCACTCGGGCTTTCTCCCGCCTTGCTCACTGCCTTGCGCGATGTCGGTTTCGAGCAACCGATGCCGGTCCAAACAGAAGCGATCCCTGTTCTCTTGAGTGGGCGCGATGCCATCGTGCAAGCTCACACGGGAACAGGCAAAACCGCAGCATTCGCTTTACCCATTCTCCAGGGACTGGTCCCGAACGGGCATGGTCCGCAAGCGCTCGTTCTCACTCCGACGCGCGAACTCGCGATCCAAGTGGCTGAGGCGATCCACCGGTTCGGCCGGTATCTCGATGCCCGCGTCCTCGCACTCTACGGTGGTCAGCCGATCGAGCGGCAGCTGCGTGCCCTCCGGCACCCGGTCGACATCATCGTCGGCACTCCAGGCCGCATCATGGACCACTTGCGCCGCGAGACGCTGCGACTGGATGAGGTCCGCGTCGTCATCTTGGACGAAGCCGATGAAATG
>DAOTYK010000324.1:0-5176 GCA_034434855.1 Thermomicrobium sp. | reverse complement strand
CGGTTCGGTGACGAGGCGGGAACGAATCCGGAAGAGCTGATCGGAGCCGCCTACGCCGGTTGCTACAGCATGGCACTGGCTGCGCAACTCGGTCAGGCTGGCTATCAGCCTGAGCGTATTCGGACGACAGCCCGCGTGCGGATCCAGCAAGTCGAAGGAGGCTTCGCGATCGACCGCATCGAGCTCGAGACGGAGGCGAAGGTTCCCGGAATCGGCGAGGCGCAGTTCCGCGAGATCGCGGAACGCACCAAGCTCTGGTGTCCGGTGGGGGGCGCCCTGTCGAGCGTCAACGAGATCGTTTTGACCGCACGCCTTGCCGACTGACGAACACCGAGCACAGACCGGGAGCCAGCTCAACCGAGCCAGCTCCCGGTCTGCTCGATCACGAATGGAGACTCACCCGACGAAGATATCCAGCGGCAGGATGGCGCTCACCATGACGTTGGGCACGTCGACTGTCTCGCTGACGCGGAGATCCACGGCGACACTGCAGAGCGCATAGGCCTGCTGGGCTGTGAAGCCACGCCGCTGCAGGTATTCGATCATGCGGAAGAGCGCATCGCGCGCCGCGAGCGTGAGGTCTTCCGACTCGTTGCGACCGTTCCGTACGCAGATGCCGGTCGTGGCGTAGAATCGGCGTGGTGCCGCCATTTCCGGCGCAGTGAAGTACCCATCGCGCAAGAACTGAACCGTGCGGATGCCGCGCCGCCGCGCCTCCCCCTTGTGCACGCGGAATTCGACATGCACGACCGAGCGCATCTCGATCGCCGTGCCGCAAACTTCGCCATCCCCCTGAGCGAAATGGACATCACCGACGGAAAAGAGCGCCCCCTCGACCCACACAGGGATGAAGACGCTGGCGCCGGGCGTCAGCTGCTTGATGTCGAGATTGCCGGCATTCTCCCGCGGCGGAATCGTGCGCAGTCCTTCGGATGCGATCGGCTCGCTGGCTGGAACCGCCCCAGTGGGATCGGGGAGCAGCGCGAACCCACCGCGCTCTGCCAACTCCGCTTCGCGGCGGGCGACCTCCTCGCGCAGTTCGCGCGAGGGAGCCACTCCGATGGTACCCGGATGCGGGCAACGCGGGATACGCACTCCAGGCAGTTGCGGTGATTCCGCGTAGGTCTCGTAGAGATGCCAGTGGACGATGTAGGGCTGCGGGAACTGGTCGCGGAGAAAGCCGAAACCTGGCACCTGAACGGTATACCCCCAGTGCTGCCAGGGGTCCGGCTCGATGGCCTGAATCTTGACTTCGAGGAGGTCACCCGGTTGCGCACCTTTGACGTAGACCGGACCGGTGAGTGGATGGACCCGACTGAGATCGGCCTTGGCGACGTCATGAATCGTCGATTGGGGGGTCAGCTGGGCGTCGAAGGCATCCCAGGTTTCCAGCGCCACTGGTTCTCCCGGCTCCACTTCGAGCGCAGGGGGAATCGCTTCGTGCCATCGGTTGTGCCCTTTGCCAGGCTGCGCCGCGAGCGGGCGCAAGGGATCGACGCCGAGGCGGTGAGTCCGGATCATGTGGCCCCTCCTTCCCTGCAATCAGCCGTCGAGGGCAGCATACCGTCATCGGCCGGATCCGTGAAGAGGCGTAGGCAGGCCAGGAATCTGCACGTATCCTTCCCGTGGAGTCGACCGAGGAGGACCGATGATCGAAACGATCCTCGTCGCGCACGATGGGTCACCAGCTGCCGATACGACCCTGCCAGCTGCTGCGCTTTTGGCCCGCCTCTTCTCGGCCCCTGTCGTACTGGTGCGTGTGCTGGAAACGATGCGCCCTTTCTATGATCCGCTGCGCGGCGAGGTGATCTGGCTCGCGGATGACGCACCGCGCCTGGAGATCCCGCCGGAAGAACTCTTTGCGGCGCCGTTGTCGATCCTGCGCGAGCGGGGAATCACTGCGATCGCCGTCGTTCGATTGGGCAAAGCAGCCCACGAGTTGGTCGAGGAAGCGCGCGCGTGGCCCGCACCCGTGCTCGTCCTGGGAAGCCATGGCCGCGGTGGGGTGGGACGAGCGGTCATCGGCAGCGTGACGGATCGAGTCGTCCGGTCAGCGAGCTGTCCAGTCTTGGTGGTACGAGCAGGTGGGCCAGCACTGGAGCGGATCGAGCACGTGTTGATTCCGTTGGACGGTTCGCCGCAGGCGGAACGAGCGCTGCCTTATGCGATCGCACTGGCGGACCGAGCGGAAGCCCGCCTGACCATCGCTCGCGTGGCCGAAACCCATCGCGAGCTCCTTCTCGAGTGGCGCGGCCGACCGATCGCCCCGGCAACTCAGGAGCGCCTCGCCGCCATCGAGGAAGAGGTGGCGCACTACCTGGCTGCGATCCGCGAGCGCATTCCGGTGGGCATCGACGTTCGACTCCTGCATTTGAGTGGCGATCCGAAGCGGCAACTCGTGGTGGCGGTCGAACGTGAGCGGACAGATCTCGTCGTTCTCACGACACGTGGGAAAGGGGGACTGGAGCGCTGGCTGCTCGGCAGCGTGACGGAGCGGTTTCTGGTGGCAACTCGTGTTCCGTTGTTCATCGTGCCCAGTACCGAACAGAACGAGGTACGTCCGACCGAATGAGCAGCCAGTCGCGCAAGGAGTCATCCCTTTCCTTCGCCGCAGTGGGCACGCTGCTGACGACTCACCAGTGCACGAGACGTTCTGGATAGACCCGGATGAGCAGGCTGTACTCGCGAGCAAACGTTTCTGGAGTCATACCGATGCGGGAGATTCCGTCGCGATACTTCGCCAGATAGGCGGGATGCTCGTTGGCGAGGGCTGCTTCGCGCACGAGTTCAGCGCGGCCATCCAATCGCGTCACGTGCTCGGCCCAGGGATCGCTGTTGAAGTGCAGCGAAACACGGGGATTGTGCCGAATATTGCGGACCTTCTGACTGCGCGGCCGAGAAGAGATCAGCACAACACCGTCGTCCCAGAGGAACCAAACGGGCACGACATGCGGTTGGCCGTCGGGGCGAACCGTGGCGAGCCAGATGGTCGATTCGTTGCGGAGTTGGAGCAGAACCGCGGGTGGATAGGTCAACATCGTTGCCTCCATTCTCGCGCGCTCAGCGGAAAGAGCCGGCTCATTGACGTCCGAGCTGCGCGGTCGGCGAGTCGGTTCGAGCGAGACCAGGGATAGCCTCCCAAAGCAGGGTGCGCGCTCGCTCGAGACCGCGTCGATCGATGCCGTGATCGTATCCGCGAGCCTCCAAAAAATCGAGCAGTCGCTCGGTGGCCAGGTTCCCCGGAGCTCCCGGTGCGAACGGGCAGCCACCGAGTCCTGCGACGGCCGCATCGATGGTGCGCACACCGTAGGCGAGTGCAACTGCCACATTGTCGAGCGCGCGGCCAGTCGTGTCGTGGAGGTGAACCGCGACGCGCTCGGCCGGTATCCAACGGAGCAGCTCCTCCAGGAGACGGGCCACCTCGTCGGGTGCCGCTTTACCGATCGTGTCGGCCACCGCCAACTCGTCACAACCCAACTCGGCGAGGTGGCAGGCCACTTCGATGGCGCGCAGTGGTTCGACTGGTCCGGTGTATGGACAATGGAAGGCGACGGAAACATAGCCGCGCAACCAACATCCAGCCGCCTTGGCGCGGGCGGCCACGGTGGCATAGCGCTGGAGGGACTCGTCGATCGACGCGCCGATATTGGCCTGGGAAAAGGCGTCGGTCGCAGCAGCGAAAAGCGCCACGGCGTCACAGCCGGCAGCCAACGCGCGCTGGAGTCCCCGCTCGTTGGGGACGAGGGCCAGGTACCGTGTACCGGGTCGGCGAGCGATGCGACGCATCACCTCCTCGGCGTCGGCCAGCTGCGGCACCGCGCGAGGGGAAACGAAACTCGTGCATTCGATGACCGGAAAGCCGGCCTGACTGAGCGCATCGATGAAAGCAATTTTTATATCAGTTGGAACAGGAAAGGCTTCGTTCTGGAGACCGTCGCGTGGTCCGACCTCGACCAACTGAACGCGTTCGGGTACCGACGGCATGGCTACTCCTTTCGAGGGCTGAGAGCGAGCGGGTCGAGTGCGGGTGCCTCGGGCGAGAGTATAACCGGGATCGTGGTGCGACCACGCGAGCTTGCGTTGGACCCACGGACCGGGTGGGATGCATCATTAGTGGTGCGGATCGTCAGGCGAAGCTCAGTCGACCGGTCAGTGCTGCACATCGGAGTGGGAGGGAGACCATGCCGCGAACAGTCGAAGTACCCGAGTACACGATCGCACCGGAAGTGGAGATCGACCCCCGCACTACGGCGCTGATCGTCGTCGATATGCAGAACGATTTCGTTCGGCCGGAAGGGAAATTGTTCGTTCCGGACGCGCCGGCAACTGTACCCAAGATCGAAGCATTGCTCGCTTTTGCCCGCCAGCATGGGCTTTTCACTGTCTTCACGCAAGACACCCATTATCCAGGTGACCCGGAGTTTCCCATCTGGGGTGAACATTGCGTGGCGGGGACGTGGGGCTGGCAAATCGTCGATGAATTGGCACCACGGGAAGGAGAGCTCGTGCTGCAAAAGCGGCGTTACGATGCGTTCTACGGGACGCCGCTGGATCACGAGCTCCGCTTGCGCAAGATCGAACAGCTCATCATCTGTGGGACCGTGGCCTCGATCTGCGTGCACTATACGGCAGCGAGCGCAGCACTGCGCTGGTATGGCGTGATCATTCCGGTGGATGCGACATCGGCGCTTCATCCCTTCGATCTGGAAGCAGCCAACCGGCAGACCGCGTTCCTGTTCCGGGGCGTTCTGACCCGAGCGGACGGCGTGCGGCTGCGGAGCGGCGTGCCGGCGTAGAAGCATCGACCCCTTGACAACGAGGTCTCGGCTGAGTAGTATCTGAGGACGCTGCGCGAGCGAGCGCAGCCCGGGAACCGGCGGAAGGGCTTGACAGCATCGACCCCTCATCGTTATACTGTAGTGATGGGTCGAGCGCGAGAGACTCGAACGCCGGCAGGCGAAGCACCTTGACAACTGAGGTGTGGTTCGTGCAAGCGCCCCGCCCCAGGTGTTGACGACGGACCGAGGTCTCGCGCAGGGCGCGACGATCTCGGGTTCTGGAGTGATCTGGGATGGAGAGTTTGATCCTGGCTCAGGGGGAACGCTGGCGGCGTGCCTAATGCATGCAAGTCGGACGGGAGCACGCTTTGGCGTGCCGACCGTGGCGGACGGGTGCG